>JAXDMB010000039.1:0-11031 GCA_034666325.1 Vulcanimicrobiota bacterium | reverse complement strand
CGAACGCGCGCATCGAAATCGCATCGATGAGGCGATCGCGAAACCCGCTCTGCCGGATCTTCACCGAAAGAGGCTCGGATCCGGACGCCGCTGATGAGGGCGACGTTGAAGCAGACGGCGCTGGTGCGGAGGGCGCCGGTGCAGGCGGCGGTGACGAGCACGGCAGCAGCGTGTACGTCTCGTTCACGCACAAGCCGTCGCGGAGCGCCCAGTCGATGAGCCGCTCGGCGTACACGGCACCCGAGCCGTGGTTGTGCAGGTCCGCGCCCTTCGGCATCGCCTGCATGAAGCGCCGCAGCAGCAGCGGCTGCGAGCGAACCGCGTCCAGACGCCGTGCGGCCGCGCGCTCCGACGCTGGTGACGCTCCCGCGGGCGCGCCGAGCGCCGGCGTGAGAACGACCAGCGCGGCGAGAACGCGTGCGGCGATGCAAAGGCTCATGGCGCTGTATCCGGCGTCGCGCCGCCGCATCCCGCTACGGCGACACCAGTGCGCTCCACGACTTCGACGCGTTGCGGCGCGCGCGAATGTCCGCGGGCGGGCGGCGCGTGATGGTGCATTCCGTCACCGACCCCATCCGCCCGTGAAAGAATGCCGCGGCCCGAATGCGGACCGGCACGCGAGCCATTCGCACGTTGAACGGCTTCACGTACGCCGGCGACGCCGGGGACGGGACGTCGCCGCCGGTCGTGTACCGGATAACGGCACCGTCCAGCGGCACGCCGAGCGCGACCGTCACGTTCGGCGCGGACGTCCACGCGGCCACCGATTGCACGTGCCGGGGCACGGCTTCGAAAATCGCCGGAGCGCCCGTCACATCGAACGACACGTTCGGAACGCGGAACGCATAGTGACGCGCGTCGAGCCAGGCGAGCTGCGCGGGCAGCCGCTCGAGAAACGAGCTCCAGCTCTTGCGCTCGCGCGGTGTCCACACGATCTCCGCCAGCGCGAGCTCGCGCGGCAGCGTCATGTAGAAGAGGTGATCGGGCGCAGTGATGTTCTCGGTCCACACGTTCGCCTGGCCGCCGATCACGTGCGCCGACTGCGCCGGCGTGAGCCTGGGCGGCGTGACGCGGTAATCGTAGACTTGCTCGAGCGTCGACATGTGCGCGCTCGCGCGTGGTTCTTGCGCCGCGTCGCCTTGCGCCGCGTCGAAATACAGCGCGCCCCACGCCGCGATGACGTCGTTTCCGCGGCGCGCCGCATCAGCGACCCGGGCCGGACCTCTCCATGCCATCACCGTTGCACGGCGCGACAACCGCGGCGTGAGGATCTCGTCCCAGCCCACGAGGCGCCGTCCGCGGGACGTGAAGAAATCGTCGAGCCGCTGCGTGAACTGCGGCTGCTCCAGCGACGCGGGATACGGTACCTCATCGCCGCCGGCGTGCAAAAACGGCGATGGAAACGCGGACATCGCCTCGCTCCACACGTCGCGCGCAAACGCGAAGCCGGCGGCGGTGGGGCATAGGGTCTGATAACCGCACGACAGATGCGGATACGCGTGCAGAACGGCGCGCGCGTGTCCGGGCAGATCGATCTCGGGCACCACGGTAACGTAGCGCCGAGCCGCATACGCGACGATGCGATCGACGTCCGCTCTGGAGTACCCGCTGCCTCCGGCGAGCGCCGGATAGCGGTCGCTGCGCAGCCGCCACGCCTGATCGTCGGTGAGATGCCAGTGAAACGTGTTGAGCTTGTAGCGTGCGCCGACGTCGATGTAGCGCTCGATGACATCGGGCGCGAAGAAATGCCGCGCCGTGTCCAGATGTATCCCGCGCCAGCGATACGCAGGCCAGTCGACGACCGTCACGGCGCGCGAGCGCAACCGCTTTCCGGAGCGCACGGAAATCTGCTCGAGCGTTTGGAGCGCATAGAACAAACCGCGCGCCGTGTTTGCACCTGCCGTGATCCCGTCCGCGCGGACGCGCAGCACGTAGCCTTCGTCGCCGAGGCGCGCGTCGTATCCGGCTGCTGCGTGCAGGACGACGTCCGCACGCGCGGTGCCGCCAACGATCGTCGCGGCGGTTCCGTTGTCAACCAAGTACGCGCGCAGAATATCGGCCGCGCCACGCGCCTGAGAACCGCGAACGCCGATGCGGACCCGCGTGCGCCACGAATACGATCCGCCGGACGCCCGTTCGATCCGCGGGCGTGGAACGACGGAAAGCTCGGGTGCTGCGACTCCGCCGCCGTCGCCCGCCGCACCGGCGTCCGCTCGCCCGGCCAGAAGCGCGATGGACGCACTCACGAGCAGAATGCGAGCCAACTTGGACACCGCCGGAGTATTCGCGCCGGCGCTCAGATAAGGGAGATCGTGTCGGGCGGTTTGTCCGGGCGCTTCCCCATCGCTTCCTGCAGTTTGCCGGCGAGCAGGTCGACGATCGGGTCGTCGATCTCTTCCACGCGACCGTTGTCCGCGAGCTCCACCAGCTTCGGGTCGATCGGCATGCGCGCGAGCAGCGGTGCGCCGGCGAGCTCCGCGACCTGGTCCGCGAACGACGGGCCGAACACGTCGTAGCGCTTGCCGGTGTCCGGCGCGACGAAGTACGACATGTTCTCCACCACGCCGACGATCGGTTTGCCGAGCTGGTGTACGAGGTTCGCCGCCTTGCGCACGATCATCGTCGCGAGGCGCTGCGGCATCGTCACCAAGACGATTCCGTCGACCGCGAGCGACTGCAGCACGGTGAGCGGCGCGTCCGACGTTCCCGGCGGTAGATCGATCAGCAGGTAGTCCAGGTCCGACCACAGCGCCTGCTCGTAGAACTGCCGGATCACGCCTGAGAGGATCGGGCCGCGCCAGATCATCGCCGTGTCTTCTTTGTCGGTGAGCAAGTTCGAGCTCACGATCTCGATCGCCGAGCGCGACATCGCGGGAACCATCAGCGGTTTGGGCTGCTGCCCGCGCGGCACCGACGGGTCGTTCTCGAGGCCGAGCGGTGTCGTAAGGCCGAACAGCCGCGGAATCGACGGGCCGGTGATGTCGGCGTCGAGGATCCCGACCTTCTTGTGCGCACGGCGCAGGCCCACCGCGAGCAGCGCGGTGGTGAGCGACTTCCCGACGCCGCCCTTGCCCGACATGATCGGCACCACGTACTTGAAGCGGGCGCGGCGCGCGAACTTACCGGGCGCGCGGCGCTGCGGCGTGCGGTCCTCGTTCATGATCGTCGGGACGCGGCCGGACATGCGCGCTTGCACGAGCGCGGCGACGATCGGCTCCACCCGCAGCCCGTGCGCCTTCGCGCCCTGCTCGATCGTCTCGTACTTGTTCACGCCGCAGCCGGCGCAGTGGAGGCCGAACTCGGTGAGGACTTCCTCGGCGATGGGCAGGTCGGCGACGATCTCGCGGATGTTCGTGTCGGGAGCGATGTGGACGGCCATGAAGCGGGAGCTGCAACCTTTGTCGGAGGACAAGCGAACGGGACGGATCGGACGGGTTCGGGAACGGACTGGTGCGTCCCGCGTCGTCCCGAGCCGCGCCTGTGATGACCCGCTCGTTCGACACGTCTGAGAGAACGATGGTTGACACGCTGATCGTCGGTGGCGGGCCCGCAGGCCTGGCCGCCGCCCAGTACCTCGCCGATGCCGGCCGCAGCTCCACCGTGCTCGAGAAGCGGCCGATCCTGGGCGGCAAGCTGTCGTCGTGGCGCGATCGCGACGGCGACATCCTCGAAACGGGCCTCCACGCAATCTTCGGCGGCTACACGAACCTGCATGCGCTGCTCAAAGACGTCGGCATTGCGCACCGCGTGCTGTGGCAGCCGCACGCGCTCACCTGGGCGATGCCGCCGAACTTCTCGCCGCGCTGGAACGGCGTGCCGGTGTACGAGGAGTTCCGGTTCGTTGACGCGCCGTCGCCGTTCAACGGGATCGGTGCGGTGCTCAACGCGCGCTACGTGTTCAACCACTGGGAGAAGCTGCTGTTCGCCGCGGGCACGCTGCCGATTCTACGCGGCGACCACGCATACGCCGAAGCGCAGGACGACATCACCTACGCGCAGTGGCACCGGCGGCGCGGCATGTCGGAGCACATGCTGCGGACGTTCTTCGCGCCGATGGCGCTGGCGCTCAACTTCACGCCGGTCGACCGCATCTCGGCCGAAGCGATGCTGCGCGTGATGGCGTACTTCGCGTCGTCGCGCAACGCGAGCCGTGCGGGATTTCTCGACGGGCCGCCCGGGCCGCGCTTCGTCGAGCCGCTCGCCGAGCACGTGCGCAAGCGCGGCGCAACGATCGAGACCAACGCCGCGGTGGGCGAGCTGCTGTTCAGCGGCGACCGCTGCACCGGCGCGCGCACGCGCGACGGCCGGGTGTTCGAAGCGGAGCACGTGATCCTCGCGACGCCGGTGCACGACGCGAAGAAGATCCTGCCGGAAGCGATGCAGCGCGACCCGCTGGTCGAAGGCGTCGCGAAGCTGGAGAGCTCGCCGGTGATCAACGCGCACCTGTGGTTCGACCGGCCGATATCGCGGTTCACCAACCTGATGTTCTCACCGGGAACGCTGTTGGGCGTGCACGCAGACCTCGGCCTGGCGTCGCCGGGCTATGAATGGGCGGGCAAGTCGTTCATCGAGGCGTGCGTCGCGCCGGCGGACGACCTGATCGCGCAGGACGACGACGCGGTGATCAACGCCGTGATGGACGATCTCGGCCAGCTGTACCCGCTCGCGACGCGCGAGCACCTCGTCAAAGCGAAGCTCGTGCGCGTGCCGAAAAGCGTGTACCGAGCCGCGCCGGGTGCGGAGCGATTGCGGCCGGGCACGCGTACGCCGGTGGGCAATCTGTTCCTCGCCGGCTGCTATGTCGGCACGAAGTTCCCGGCGAGCATCGAGGGCGCGACCCGCAGCGCGCGCATGGCCGTCGAAGCCGTCCTGGACGAGTCGCATGCTCGCGCCTGACCGCCGCGCTGCCGGGCCGGGAATGTCGCCGGCGGTGTTGGCAGATGCTGAACTCGGCGCCCAGTCGTTGGGCGCCGAGCGCCTCGATGCGTGCTATCGCGTTTGCCGTGACATCGCGCGTGAGCACTCCAAAACGTTCTACCTCAGCTCGCTGTTTCTCACGCCGCCGAAGCGGCGTGCGGTGTGGGCGGTGTACGCATTCTGCCGCACGGCGGACGACTTCGTGGACCGCGTCGCACCGCCGCGCGAGCGGCTCGACGCGATCGCGGCGTGGGAGCGCGGGCTGCTCGACGCGTACGACGGCCGTGCGACCGATCCGATCTACATCGCGTTCGCCGATGCGGCGCGCCGATTCCGCATCCCGGTCGAGCCGGCCCTCGATCTGCTGCGCGGCGCGCGCATGGACGTCACGGTGCGCCGGTACGAAACGTACGAGCAGCTGCGCGAGTACTGCTATCTGGTTGCGTCCACCGTAGGGCTGCTGGTGATGCCGGTGCTCGGCGCCGCATCACCGGCCGCGGCTCGCTACGGCATCGCGCTCGGCCGCGCGATGCAGATGACGAACATCCTGCGCGACGTTGGCGAAGACGCGCGCATGGACCGCATCTACCTGCCGCTCGAAGACGTGCGCCGCTTCGGCTGCAGCGAGGCGTCGATCGTGGACGGCGTCGTGGACGAGCGGTTTCGGGAGCTGATGCGGTTCGAGATCGAACGCGTCCGAACGATGTATGCGGAAGCCGAGCCGGGCATCGCACTGCTCGCGCCGGAGTCACGGTACACGGTCCGTCTCGCGCTATCGCTCTACCGAGGCATTCTCGGGCGCATCGAGTCGAACCGCTACGACGTGTTCACGCGCCGCGCGTACGTCCCGCTGCGCACGAAGGCACTCGCGGCGCTGGCGGTCGCGTTCATCCGATAGGCCTAAGGTGCGGGCAAATGCGATTGTTGGCCGGAAGGTCCACTTAAGCACTGCGCGCTTCCTTGACGGCGGCGCACGAAACCGTTATTATAGATGTAATCGCTCCGCTAGGAGCGAGCCATTTACCTCAAAGGGGAGCCGCTAGGCTCCTCTTTTCATTAGGGGTGTAATGTTCTTGAAGAAAACAGCCGTCCTCATCGATGCGGGATTTTTACGGACGTTCTTGCCCAGCGCGGTTGGCTTCGCGGCGTTAGCCGATATCATCGAGGCGTTCGCTTTCGCGTGTGTATCCGCTTGCGACGGAGAGGAAATTCATCGTGTTCTATACTACGATTGCCCACCGTTCGAAGGCGACGGGCGGCGCAAGCCTCACCCGCTGGATCGAGCCCGGCGGCCGACTTCTCTCGGCTATCAAAACTTCTTTAACTCCGTACTTTCACTGCTGAAGAGTAAGCCCTACTTTGCCGTGCGCCTCGGTGAGATATCATTTGACGGATGGACCCTGTCCGACAAGGCAACCACGGAGGTTCTCAATCGCGGTCGTGCGATTGTCGCAGACGATTTTGAGGCCGTGCTTCGCCAAAAAGGGGTCGATCTCCGTATTGGGCTCGATGTAGCTATCATGGCGAAGGATCGGCTGATCGACCGGATCGTCGTCGTCTCGGGCGACGCTGACATCGTACCAGCCATGAAGGTAGCGCGTCGCGAAGGTGTGCAGGTCGTACTCGCCTCCCTCAATCACACCGTGAAGGCGTCCCTCCGTGAGCATGCGGACTTATATCGAACGGTCGATCTTCAGGCCGTTATTGCCGGGCTCTATCCCGACGGCTTGCCGGTGAAATCGCCGAGCAGACGGGCTGTCGCGCCATCGCTCACGCGTTGACGGACGAGTCAGCTGATCGCGCGCGCCCGCGCCCGCGCCCGAGCCGAAGTTCTGATCTTAGTGCCGCGCAGTCATCATGAACTCGCGCGGTGCGAAACATCAGTATCGGAAATGCGTTCCAGGCGATGCTCCACCGTGCCCCAGTCCGCCAGGCACCACAACATCGCGAGCAGCAGCGGTGCTCCGCCGGCGAGCCACATCACGGCGCCTGCGTCGCGCTGATCGTCCAGCGCGTTCGGCTGGCCGGCGTAGTGTGCGTAGACGACATTCCGCGTTACCCAAAACGCGAACCCGAGCGATGCGCTCATCGGCAGCGCGAGGAACAGCGAGAGGACGCGCACCGGGTGCGGTGGTGCGTGGGGCGCCGGCGCGACGGCGAGCAGCGGCGTCCAGAAGATCAGCGCCGATGCTATGTACAGGATGTGCTCGCAGGCGTGGACCGCTTCGTTCTCGAGCGCGGCTTCGTACAGCGGCGAGAAGTGCGTGCCGTACAGCACGAGCGCGAACTGAAGCCAGGCGACGGCCGGATGCGTTAGGATTCGCACCGGCGTTGCGTTCAGCACGCGCGCCAGCCATGTTGCGTGGCGCGGCGGCAACGCGGCGAGCGCGAGCCGCAGCGGCGCACCGAGCAGCAGCAGCGGCGCTGCGAGCGACACCAGCGCGAGATGCTGCACCATGTGCCAGGACAGAGACGCGTCCGCGAGACCGTCGATCGGACCGAGCAGCGATGCGGCCGTCACCGCGATGCCGGACGCGAACGCGACGATCGCCGGCGTGGGAAACGCGCGCCGCGCCCGGCGCACGCGCACGACACCCCACCCGTATAGCGCGATCGACGATGCAAGCAGTGCGAAGGTCAGCATGCGAGGTTCCGCAGGCGCGTGCTCACGCGCAAGAGCGCGCGGTCAGCCCCAGACCTTGCGTGCCGTCTCCGTGACGAGGCGCAGCTTCGCCCACTGGTCGTCCTCGGTCAGCAGATTGCCTTCCGCCATCGAGGCGAAGCCGCATTGCGGGCTCAGTGCGAGCCGCTCCAGCGGCACGTACTTGCTCGCCTCTTCGATGCGCTGCAGCAGCTCCGCCTGATCTTCGAGCTGCGGTTTCTTCGAGCTCACCAGGCCGAGCACGACCGTCTTGTCTTCGGGCACGAAGCGCAGCGGCTCGAACGTGCCCGACCGCTCGTCGTCGTACTCCAGAAGAAACCGGTCGACCTCGAGCTCGTTGAACAGCTTCTCCGCGATCGCGTCGTAGCCGCCGGCGGCGTAGAACTGGCTGCGGTTGTTGCCGCGGCAGAGATGGATCGCGAGCGTCACGCCCGGTTTGCGCGCGGCGCGGAAGCACGCGTTGTCCGCTGCGATCGCTTCGTCGAGCAGCGCCTCGGGCTCGCCGAATTCCGCGCGCAAGAAGTCTCGCCACTTCGGGTCGAGATAGTAGCTGTAGCGCGGCGCGTCGATCTGGATATACGCGACGCCTTCGTTCGCGAGCGCGGCGGTCTCGCGCTTCACGATGTCCACCACGTCCTGCAGGAACGCGTGATGGTCGGGATACGCGCGCTCGCTGATGCCCTTCTTGAATGAGATCGCGGGAAACTGCGTCGCGCTCGGCAGCGTCATCTTGATCGGTCCGGGGTTGTGCTGCTTCAGAAACGGCAGCTCGTGCGCGGTGAGGCCGCGCACTTGGCGCAGTTTCTCGGTGACGATGCCGCGCACGGCGCTCGGCGCGGTTCCCTGCGCGGGTGTCGCAGCGTTCCAGGAGCGCGAGACGCCTTCGTGCGTGTCGAACCCTTCGACCGCGTCGGTGAGGTCGGTCATGAACCCGCCGCGCCGGAACTCGCCGTCCGTGAACACGCCGAGGCCCAGCTCGCGCTGCATTCCGAGCACGCGCAAGATCTCACGGTCCTCGATCTCGCGCAAACGCGGATCGCCCGACGCGCGCGCGTCGAGCAGCTCTTTGGGACGCAGAAAGCTGCCGACGTGATCGGCACGGTACGCAGCGGTTGACGGGGTTGTCGCGCTCGGCATGCGGGCCGCTTCTGGCCGCCGGGGAAAAGACCTCGGAATGGAAGATGTGCAAGCGACGGTTGACGGCTTCGCGACGCTGGGCCTCGAGCAAGCCCTCGTCGACGCGGTCACCGCGCTTGGCTACGAGGAGCCGACGGCGATTCAGCGCGAGGCGATTCCGCCGCTCGTCGCGGGGCGCGACGTGCTCGGACAAGCGGCGACGGGTACCGGCAAAACCGCCGCGTTCGCGCTGCCGATGCTGCACCGCATCGGGCGGCCGAGCGACGGCCGGCGTCCCGTGCGCGGACTGATTCTCGTGCCGACGCGCGAGCTCGCGATGCAAGTCGCCGAAGCGGTGCACAAATACGGCCGCGCGCTCGGCGTGCGCGTGCTGCCGGTGTACGGCGGGCAAGCGGTGCGCCAGCAGATGCGCGGTCTGGAGCGCGGCGCGGACGTGGTCGTCGCGACGCCCGGCCGCGCGCTCGATCTCATTCGACGCGAGACGCTGCGCCTCGACGAAGTGACGTCCGTCGTGCTCGACGAGGCCGACGAGATGCTCGACATGGGCTTCGCGGAAGACCTCGAGGCGATCCTGAGCGCCGTTCCGGACGCGCGGCAGAGCGCGCTGTTCTCCGCGACGCTTCCGCCGCGCATTCTCGCGATCGCCAAGCGCCATCTGCACGATCCGGTGCGCGTCACGATCGCGAACGAGAAGACGCCCGCGGGCGAGGCGCCGCGCGTGCGCGAGTCGGTGTACGTCGTGCAGCGGCGGCACAAAGTCGCCGCGCTCGCGCGCGTCCTCGACATGGAAGCGCCGGCCTCGGCGATCGTGTTTTGCCGGACGCGCACGGAGGTCGACGAGCTCGCCGAGACGCTCAACGCGCGCGGCTACAACGCGGAAGCGCTGCACGGCGGCCTTTCCCAGGAGCAGCGCGACCGCGTGATGCGGCGCTTTCGCGACGGCGCGTCGGACGTGCTGGTGGCGACCGACGTCGCGGCGCGCGGCTTGGACATCGAGCACGTGTCGCACGTCGTGAACTTCGACGTGCCGTCGTCGCCGGACGCGTACGTGCACCGCATCGGGCGCACCGGACGCGCCGGTCGCGAAGGCGTCGCGATCACGCTCGCGGAGGCGCGCGAGCAGCGGCTGCTGCGCAACATCGAGCTGCTCACCAAACGAAAAATGCGCGTCGAGTCGGTGCCCACCGTGCACGACCTGCGCGCCCGCCGTCTGCAGCTCGTGCGCGCGGCGCTGGAGGAAGCGCTTGTGGACGACGGCGGCCTCGACCGCTATCGCACGGTCGTCGAGTCGCTGGCGCAGGAACACGACGTGCTCGACATCGCCGCGGCAGCCGTGAAGCTCGCCGGTGAAGCGGCCGACGGAACATCGTCCGAAGAAGAGGCCGACATCCCCGCGGTGCGCGTCCCCGAACCGCGGGAAGGCCGGCCGTTCACCGCGCGGCCGCAGCATCGCACGCCCGCGGAGCAGCGCGATTCCGCGCACGAAGGCCCGGACGCGGAGCACGGCAGATCGCGGGAGCAACGCGCTCCGCGACAGCCGGGCCGCACGCCGGCAGCGCGCGCGCCCCGCGCTGACGGCGCAGTGGCACGCGTCTATGTCGGAATCGGGCGGCTCGGCGGGATTCGGCCGGGCGATCTGGTCGGAGCGATCGCGAACGAAGCTCGCATGTCGTCCGCTGAGATCGGCGCCATCGAGATCGCCGACCGCTTCTCGCTGGTCGAAGTGCCGCAAGACGACGCGGAGCGGGTGATAAAAGCGCTGCGCAACACGACGCTGCGCGGCAAGAAGATCATCGTGCGCCTCGACCGCGAGCGCGAACGGTGAGATGATACCGGTCCCGGCCCCTTGTCGCGCCTTGGCGCTTGGGCTACTATAGTAGACGACCACAAAAGCCGCGCGATTCGCCGGTCTTCGTTGTCTTGGGAGCTCTGACGATGTCGTTTTTTCGCAAGCGGATCGCGGTCGTGCCGCTCGCCGTCGTCTTCGCGCTCGTGCCGTCGCAAGCACCGGCCCAAAATTCGCCTGCTCCGGCGCCGTCCGTTGCGGCCACCCCGATTCCGGCGTCCGCGCCCGCGATGTCGAACGCGGTGCTGCAGCAGATCCAAGCGCTCGAAGCGGCCAAAGCGCACCGGACGCCCGCCGAGAAGAAGATCGACTCGTCGCTGCTCGATGCCGCCGGGCTGACGTTCAAGACGGCGGCGACCGCGCACGCCGCCGGTTCCGTCAGAGGCACGGCGATCGTCGACGTGACGGCGGTGAGCACCGACGCCACGCCCGAGCTCGCCGCGTTCATCACGAGCGCCGCCGTCGGCGG
>JAXDMB010000038.1:0-8716 GCA_034666325.1 Vulcanimicrobiota bacterium | reverse complement strand
GACCGCAGCAAACCGATGCCGGCCGCGCTGCGCCTTCCCGCGATCGTGCCGCCCGGCGAGCCCACCGCGATCGAGCAGCACATGCTCGCATATTTGCGGACCTACGAGTACCGCAAGCTCGGGTGGTGCGTCGACAAGTACGTGCGCGACACCGGCCCCTATATTCACGGTGAATACTACGGAACGCATCCCGCGGTGCGCATCTACTACTCGCCGGAGATGATGGATTGGCTGCGCGGCGGCCGCCACGGCGTGCCGCATGACGGCGCCGTCATCATCAAAGAGCAGTACAGCCCCACGCCGGCCGCGCGGTACACGGGGCTGAAAGACGACCAGCTCAAACCGACCGACTGGACCGTGATGATCCGGCGCAACTCCGCGTCGCGCGACGGCTGGTTCTGGGCCGAGGTGTTCACGCCGGGCATGAAGTTCGGCGGCACGCAGTATCCGAACGCCGGTTTCGGTTTGTACTGCCTGCGCTGCCACGGCTCCGCGAACGACGCGACGACCTTCGCGTCGCTCACCAACATCCACGGCTTCCCGGGCGATCCGCTCACGTTCAAGGTCGACGACTCGTGGCGCACCCCTGCGCCGCACGCCTCCATCGCCGCAACCGCGGCACCGTCCGGCGCGAGTCCCGCCGCCGCCTCGGCTGCGACGCTCTCGCCGGCATCGCAAGTGAACGAAGAGCACGAAAAGAACCGGCTGCATCCCGCGCTCGTGTCGCACGCCAAGCCCGTACCGATCCAGACGTTTCCCGCCGAGCCGCTCGACGACGTCGGCTCGAACCCGCACAAACAGAAGCCGCCGCAGTTCATGACGTCGAGCCAGTGCATGGGCTGCCACAGCGCGGCATCGGGCGCGCCGTCGGGCCCGCTGATGTGGCTCACGCCGTCGCCCGCGTACACGCCGCCGCCTTCGCCGCCGCCGGGTCCGGCAGGCGTGAACGTGTCGGAGTACGGCGAGTGGCGCTGGTCGCCGATGGGTCTTGCCGGCCGCGATCCGATCTTCTTCTCGCAGCTCGAGGGCGAGCTCGCGTACATCGCGTCGATTCCGGCCAGCCGCATCGCCGGTGACCACCCGCAGCAGACGCGCACCACGCTGCAGCAGCAGGTCGTCGACACGTGCATGCGCTGCCACGGCGTGATGGGCAAGCGCACCAACGACATCGAGCACGGCCGCAACGCGCACTTCAACCTCAACTGGGTGTTCCAGGCCAACCCCGCCACGCCGCAGTTCCACCTGGGCGGGCTCGCGCGCGACGGCATCAGCTGCACCGTCTGCCACCACATCAAGCAGACGAAAGAAGAAGCCGCGTCGCTCGCGTTCGTGCTGAAGAACCGCAGCACGGGGCTGTTCTCGGTGAACGGCCCGGACGAGCTGCACGGCCCGTTCAAGAACGACACGATCGCCGCGCACCCGATGAACGAGTCGCTCGGCACGAAGCCCGTGTTCAACGCGGTCACCACGTCGTCGCGGCTGTGCACGAGCTGCCACAGCATCAATCTCCCGGTGATCGACAAGCCCACGAAGATCCACCCGGTCACGCAGTCGATGGTGCACGACGTCGAGCAGAACACGTACGTCGAGTGGGTGAACAGCCGCTTCCAGACCGACTACAAGCCGCTCGCCGGTGCCAAGTCGTGCCAGGACTGCCACATGCCGGCAAGCGTGGACAACGAGCGCCTCGCCGTGCACGACGATCCGATCCGCTCGCAGATCGCCCTCGTCCAGGACCAGACGTATCCGGCGGCGGAGCACCGTGCGCCGCTCGACGGAATCGACGTGCGCTACCGGGAGAAGGGCTTCCGCCGCCACGAGCTGCTCGGGCTCAACGCGTTTCTGCTGCGCACGTTCCAGCGCAACTCCGACGCGCTGGGCGTGCGGCTCAACGACTACATGTCCGGTTCGTCGACCGATCTGGACGACGCGATCGGGAACGTCGTGCGCCACGCGCAGCAGGACTCCGCGCGCATCGATCTCACCTCGCGCATGGAGAACGGCACGCTGCTCGCGGACGTCGGCGTGCTCAACCTCACGGGCCACCGCTTTCCGAGCGGCGTCGGCTTTCGCCGCGCGTGGGTCGAGCTGAAGGTGGCCGATCCGGACGGCAACGTCGTGTGGGCGTCAGGCATGACGAACAAGAACGGCGAGATCGTCGACGGCGCGGAGCTCGCCAAGGTGCTGCCTACCGAGTACTTCACGCGGGGCGCGGACGGCAAGCAGCGCTATCAAAGGCATTTCGACGAGCGGCGTCCGGTGGAACGCACCGACCAGGTGCAGATATTCGAAGAGCTCGTGCAAGACCACGACGGCAACTTCACCGAGAGCTTCATCCGGCGCGACCATCACGTCAAGGACAACCGGCTGCTGCCGCAGGGCTGGCGCAAGGACGGCGTGCCGGGGCTTCCGCTGCCCGCGAACTGGCTCGCCGCGACGCACGCCGAGGGCGAGTTCGTCGACAAGGACCCGCGCTATCACGACGGCGCGGGCCGCGCGGTGGTGTCGTACCGCGTGCCGCTGCGCACCGCGCTCGATCCGTCGCGCCTGCACGTCGAAGCGACGCTGTGGTATCAGTCGTGGGAGCCGTTCTTCCGCCGGGAGCGCACGAGCGGCACCGGCCCCGCCGCGACGCGCCTGCGCGTGCTGCTCGACAATCTGGAGCTCGACAAGACCGCCGCGATGAAAGACTGGAAGCTGAAGATCGCGTCGGCGTGCGCGCCCGCGGGCGCCTGCGCGCCGAAGCCGTAGCGCGCCCTTCGCACAGCGGCGCAAAAAGAAAGAAGCCCGGGGACGGATCCCCGGAGCTTCTTGTTTTCTCGGTTCGTCGAACGCTAGATGTTAGCGATACGACTGGCGCTGCGAGAAGCAGTCGCGGCAGTAGACCGGCTTGTCGCCGCGGGGCTGGAACGGAACTTCCGCAACCTTGCCGCAGCCACTGCAGGTGGCCTGGAACATTTCGCGCGCCGGACGGCTTCCGCCGTAGCCGCCGCCCGAGTAGGAGCCGCCGCCGCCACCGCTGCTGCTGCCGCTACCACCGCGTTGGCTCTTGCGAGCAGCGCGGCAGTCCGGGCAACGGTTGGGCTTGTTGGTGAAGCCCTTCGCGGCGAAGAACTCTTGCTCTCCGGCCGAGAATGTGAAGGGCGCATTGCAGTCGGTGCAATTCAGGGTTTCGTCAGTGTACATCGGTTGAACTCCGGCGTCGTGAGATTGAAGACGTGTGCGATGTACCTGAACCGGGAGAACGCCTGAGCGCCAGACCACGCGGGACATGACTCGTACTATCAGCCGGTCCTTAGACGCCTTCGTCGGACCGGCTCGATCACTCTAACACAAGTCTGGGGAAAATGGTGCCATCCGGTTGCGTACGTTCCGTGTAAAGTCGCATTGGTTCTGCTTGCTTCGCTCGCCGAACCCGCAGCATGACCCGCTCCGCGGGTCAGCCTCACTCCGTGGGTGCCATCCGGCGGGCCGGTCGCTCCAGCCCGGGTGGGGAGGTCGGGCGAGCGGCGGGTATGCGAGAGCATGATCGAACCGCACGAGCTCCGTGAGTTGACGGCGCGGCTCGGAGCGCCGCATCTCGAGCAGATCACCCACCGCCGCGGCGAGCGCGCCCGCGTGCACTTCTATTGGGGCTGCGGGTGCACCGGAAGCGGCACCCCGGACGCCTCGGACGAGCAAACCCCGGTCCGCTGGAGCCGCTGCGCCCACCACGCAGCCACCGACGTGGTTCCGGCTTAGGCTCGTTCCGCTCGCCTAAGCATCCTTCTTGATCAAGTAATCCCAAGTGAAGCCTGCGGCGACTCCGACCATTCCGAACACGATAGCGCTGGTGAGCATGACGGTCCTGAGAACACCCGCCCGGTAGCGGGAGTTCGTTTGCACACGCGGGCGGCTGGCACGGAACCGGGCTCCGCCGTCGCGGCGCGCGGGCGAATCCACTCGCCGGGGCGAAGCGTCTCACCAAGCACCCGACCACCCTCGAAGGAGCACCCGATTCCCCCTCCCCGCAGACGCAAGGGCGGCGGTGGCAAGAAGCGCCGCGAGCCCATGACCCCCGTCGTCAAAGAAGACACGCTCAGCCTGGTTGGCCGTGTCGTCGAAACCTTTCCGAGCTCCACGTTCAAGGTCGAGCTCGAGAACGGCCACACGATCCTCGCGAGCCTCGCGGGCCGTCTGCGCCGCTTCCGCATCCGCATCACGCCGGGCGACGACGTCGACGTCGAGCTCTCGCCGTACGACCTCACCCGCGGGCGGATCACGTATCGCCGCCAAGGACGGAACGCATAGCGTAAGCGGCGAACGCGCACGATCCAAGATGCGATCCTCACGCGCCTTGGTGCTGATCGTGCTGTTCGTCGTCGCGGTGGCGGCGGCGTGGTGGTTCACCACCCGGCAGCAGAAGAGCGCGATCGGCGACACGATCACCGTCTACTACGCGAAGGCCGACGGCACGACGCTCGTCCCGTGGCAGGTGACGCTCAACGCCCAACGGCGCGAGCGGAGCGATCCCGCGCTGGACCGCCGGAGCTCGGTGTTCTACGCCGCGACGCAATGCGTCGCTGGGCCGCCGCCCGGAACGGAAGCCGTTCGCTTTCCCGCGGGAACGCATGTGCTCGCGGCCGACGTTCAGGGATCGACTGCAGACGTCGATATCTCCAAAGAAGTCGCGTCCTCCGCCGAAGGCGGGTTCGCGGAGTCGGCGGAGTTCAAAGCGCTCGTCTGGACCCTCACGCAACCGAAATTCGGGATCACGTCGGTGAACGTGCGGATCGCAGGCGCGCGCGTGGCGACGCTTCCGGGAGGACACCTCGAGCTCGATGAACCGCTTTCGCGTTCGAGTTTTTAGCCTGATCGCGCTGTTCTTCGCGTGCGCGCTGGGCGCGCAGGCGCAAGAGCGGCCGCCGAACGTGTGGTTTCAAGGCACGCGTTTGATCTTCGACGGCGCGGTCGCCATGCAAGGCGATCTCGCGGTGAGCACGCGCGACGCCGGACTGCGCCGCTTCCTCGACCGGCTCGGCGCGACGGTGTCGTACCAGCCGCAGCAGCGCTATGTCGTGGTCACCGCCGAGGACCGGCGCACGATCGTGTTCGCGCTCGGCGACCCGTCCTACACGGCGGGCGGCGTGCGCGCGCAAGCGCCGTTCGCGCCGCTCGCGGACGGCGACGACGTCGTACTGCCGTTCTACGCGCTCGCTCGCGCGCTGTACGTCGAGCCGGTCGCGACGCCGGGCGAGATCGTGCTGCAGCCGCGCATCGGCGTGCTGGACGTGCGCACGGAAGGCACCCGCACCACCGTCACGGTGCGCGCCGCGATGCCGCTCGTCACGACGACGAACGCCGAGTCGCCGGAGCACGTGCAGCTCTCGTTCGCCGGGCTTGGCGCCTCGCTGCCGCCGTCGCGCCGCGCGCCGGGAACGGCGGTCGACGCGATCGGCGTCGCGGTCGCCGGCAGCGTGAAGGTTCCCACCACGACGCTCACGATCGACGGCGTGCGCGGCGCGACGCACCGTGTCGTCGTCTCCGGCTCGCCGGATGCGTACACGGTCGTGTTCGAGTCGCGCGGGAACGTCGCCGCGAACGTGCCGCCCACGCCGCCGCTCGCCGGCTGGACGCCGCCGCCCGCCGGAACGGCCGCACCGTCGTCTCCGCCGACCGGAACCGTGCCGCCGCCGACCATGGCGCCGCTGGTGGTCGCGGGGCGCGCGACGGTGACCGGGCTCGCGATCGAGCCCGCCGCGGACGACGCGCTCGCGGTGCGCGTGACGCTCAGCGGTGCGGCGAGCTACGAGTGGCATCGCCTCAACGACAACCGCTGGTACATCGACTTCCAGAACACGACGCTCACCGGGCCGGGTCGCGACGAGCACCCATCGTTCGGCGCCGTGCAGTCGGTGCGCGTGCGGCAAACGGCTTCCACCGATGCGCCTGCCGTGCGCGTCGCATTCACGACGACCGGACAGCAGCGGATCGATCTGGCGCCGAGCGAGTCGGGGCTCATCATTACCGTGTCGACCGCGAGCACCACGGAGATCGCGCGCATCGGCACCGGGCGCACCGGCGGCGCGGCCGTCGTCGCGAGCGCCGCGAGCCCCGAGCCGAACGCGGCGCCGCCGGCAACGACCGGCGGCGGCACCACTCCGGCTTGGAAGTTCGGCGCGAACAACGGCTCGAAGATCATCGTGCTCGATCCCGGCCACGGCGGCGCCGACCCGGGCACGCAGCACAACGGCTTGGTGGAGAAGCTGCTGACGCTCGACATCGCGCAGCGCCTGCGCACGCTGCTCGTCGCGCAAGGCTGGACCGTGCGCATGACGCGCGAGACGGACGTCGATCCGGTGAGCTCCGACAACATCGCGAAGATGCGCTCGGACGGCAAGCCGAATCCCGACGACCGCGCGTACCTGCAGACGCGCTGCGACGTCGCCAACAACGCGGGCGCGCGGCTGTTCATCAGCATCCACATCAACAGCGCGCCGGTCGAGAGCGCCCGCGGCACGACCGTGTACTGGTACAAGCCGCAGGACGCACCGTTCGCGCAGGCGATCGAGAAGAACGTGATCCCGCTCGCCGGCACTCAGGACGACGGCACGCGCCACGAGAACTTCTACGTCGTGCGCCACACCTCGATGCCCGCCGTGCTGGTCGAAACGGCGTTCGCCACCAATCCGGGCGACGTCGCGCTGCTGCGCCAGCCGTCGTTCCTGCAGAACGTCGCGCAAGGCATCGCGAATGGCGTGAAGGCCTATGCGGGATCGCCGAGCGCGAACGCGCTGAGCCAGCAGCAGTAGTGCTCGGGCTCTACGACTCGGGCCTGGGCGGCCTCACGGTTCTGCGCGCGCTGCGCGCCGCCGGCATCACGCACGACATCGTGTACTTCGCCGACCAGGCGCACAACCCGTACGGCGACAAGACGGAAGCCGAGATCCACGGCTACCTGCGCGACAACCTGACGGTTCTGGGCGAGCAGCGCGTCGACGCGGTGATCACCGCGTGCAACACGAGCTGCGCGGTCGCGCAGCGCTACGGCTGGCCCGACGCGCCGTACCCGGTGCTCGATCTCATCGACACGGCCGGTGGTTCGTTCGCCGGCACGCCGCACCGCCGCGTCGCCGTGGTCGCGACCGCCGCGACCGTGCGCAGCGGGGCGTACGCACGCGCGATTCGCGCGCACGCCCCGCATGTGGACGTGTACGAGATCGCTGCGCCGGATCTGGTGCCGATCGTGGAGCGCGGCGAAACGGACACCGGCACGGCGCGCGCCGCCGTCGCGGCGGTTGTCGCGCAACTGCCGCACGCGGTGGACGCGGTGGTGTACGGCTGCACGCACTACCCGCTGCTCGACCGCTGGTTCGCCGCCGCGCTCGGTCCGCGCATCGAACGGATCGATCCCGCCGCCGCGCAAGCCGCCGCGACCGCGCGCTTGATCGCGCGGCTCGGCCTCACGCCGGGCTCGTCGTCCACCACGTACTACACCAACGGCGACGCGCACGCGTTCGAACGCGCCGTGCGCCGCTGGACGGGCGACACGACGGGCCGCGTGGCCGCCCTGGTCGCGCGCTAAGTTTTTCGAACCCGCCGCACAGCAGCGGCCGGCACCGCGTCGCCGGCTAACGCCGGTGACACGTCCGCATCGTCAGGCGGCGGTTCGCCGGCGCCGGGCTCGGACGGCTCGTCCCCGGCCGGTTCCGCAACCTCCGCATCACTGTCGGTTTGCGCCGCAAGTCCGTCGCCGGCAACGTCCGTGCCATCGTCAGCAGTGTCTGTTCCATCGTCAGCGATGCCGGTTCCGTCGTCGCCGGCGGCCCAGTCTTCAGCGGCGTGCTCCGCCCCGTGTTCCGCGTGACCCTCGAAACTCGCGCGCAGCGCGTCGATGAACAGTTGCCGCAGCGACGGTTTCTCTTGCGGCGTGAGCTGGCGGCCCAGCACGGCGCTGAGCGTCTTCATGAGCTCGCGGTCGACGTCTTGCGCGATGCGCTGGCCGCGCTCCCAGTTGTCGAAGATCGGAAGCTCGCGGCCCTCCACGGCCGGCGCGAGCGCGCTCACGATCGGCAGCATCTCGGAAATCGTCGTGATGCGGCGCATGTCGGGGTCGTCGCCGTTTCCCAAACCGTGCGCGCGCACCGGAACGGGAACGGGAACGGACTTGAGGCCGACCCACGGCGCCACCAGCCCCGCGGGCCATTCATGGCACACGTCCGCCTCGTGCATCAGCTTCTCGGACTGCGAGCGCGCGGGGCTCACGCCCAGCACGTGCACGCGCACGCCGAACGTCTGCGCCGTCTGCACGCCCACCAAGATGTCCTCATCGCCCGACACGATGATCGCCGCGTCGATCGCGCGGTTGCGCGCGAGCTCGGAGAGGTCGTGGGCGATCAGCGCGTCGACGCCTTTCTGCTGCCCGTAGTAGTTCACCGTGCCGAGGCGCAGCTTCACGTCCGGCAGCGATCCGGTGTAGGTCTGGTCGGCGGTCTTTCCCGACAACGGCGCACCGTCGTACCAGTAGATGCGAATGAGCCGGTTGCCGCCGCCGTCCAGCGCCGCGACTTCCTGTTTGAGCTGCGCCACCACGGCGTCGATGTTGAGGCTCACCCGCAGGCGCGGCTGGTTGGTGTTGAAGCGGGCGATGCAGGCCGACGCGTACACGTAACCCGCATCGACGAAAACGGCAACTTTCACGAGATCCTCCAAGCCCCGGGTGTATTCAATCACCCGC
>JAXDMB010000037.1:0-4758 GCA_034666325.1 Vulcanimicrobiota bacterium | reverse complement strand
CGTAGTGCAGGGCAACGAGATATCCGCTTCGGCGTGCGGCCAGGATCAGGCCGAATTCACCGCGTCCGGAAAGCGTCGTCTCGAACCCGAAGCTCCGGCCGGCGGCCAGCAGTCGCCATCGTTCGCGAATCGCACGCCGTCCCGCTTCAACGATCGATCCCGACGGTAGCGAGCGCGCGATTTCGTCCGCGTTGACGACGGCCTCTCCGAGAATGAAATCCGTGGCGCAGAGCGTCGTCTTTCCCGCACCGTTCGGTCCGGCAACGATGACGACTGTCGGTTTCAGGCCGACGAGACGACCTCGCGCCGGCCGTCCGGGTATTCGCGAATCAGCCGGCCGCCCTCGACGTATCCGACCGGAGCTCCGGCGGCACGACTTTCCGCAATTGCGGCATCCGCGGGAATGAGAACGTGCCCTAGCGCCGGTCGCGGTACGGACTCGCGCAACACGCGCTCGCCGGACTCATAGCCTAATGGCACGTTGCCAGGCGGCATACCGGCTGCAAGTGTTTCGTGCATTCGGCACGGGCGCCAGAGGCAAAACGGGCTGCCGTTTCCTCGCGCTTCGCAGCCGCACGCCCAGGCGAAGCCGATCGCATTTTCGGCTCGCAAACTCACGACGCGGCGACCGCTCGTGGCGAGAAGCACTTCGTCGAAGATGCCGATCGTCGCTTCGATCTGGTCGAGCGCAACGGGTCCTAGAAATGACTGCATGCCGGAACGATTATACCATGCACGCCGGGCTCGTTCTAGCGCCGCGATGGTTGCGGGGATGCTGTCGTTGCCGGGCCGCCGCCTGGGCAGGGGTCTGCCGTGCCCGATGTTTCAGCAATGCGGCCGCCCAGTGCGGGGCGGTCGTCGAAGTACCAGCGGATCGAGCGGCGGTCGCACAGCGGAAGCAGCTCGTCGTCCGCGTAGCGGACCAGCGCGCGGACCGTCGACGCGCGGTCGCCGTTCGTTTCGAGCGCTACCCGGTCGGCGCGCGTCTCGAGGTTGCGCGTGTATGCGTTATAGATCGGGTACGCGGCGATCAGGACGAGGCCCAGGAACGTCGCGACCAGCGACAGCCGCGAGAGCGCGTCGTCGTCGCGGCGGAAGCCGACGCGGTCGCTCAGCAGCACCGCGATCGCGGCGCTGAGCACGAAGAGCGTCACCGCGATCAGCGTCTGGTGCAGCGTGTCGTTGTAGCGCACGTGCGCGAACGCGCGCGTCAGCGCCACGCGCAGCTCGGGCGGCGTCATGTGAACCAGCGTCACGTCGCCCATCAGCACGCGTGCCGTCGGACCCACGCCCGCCGCGCGCGTGCTCATCGCGTTGCTGTGGCGCGAGGTCGCCAGCACCACGACCGGCGTCCCCGGCACGCCGAGAACGCGAGCGACGTCCGCGGCCACCGCGGCGACGGGATTCGGCGTCGTCTTGTGCGGCGTGCCCAACGGCAGCAGCGGCGCGAGCGCGACGCCGGCGATCGCGCCGATGTAGAAGAACGCGGCGACGAACAGATACCACACGCGCACTTTTTCCACCAGCGCGAGCACGCCGGCGACGATCAGCGCGCCGAGCAGCGCATCGAGGCCGACGCGCATCAGGTAGTCGCCGAACCATTGCGGAAGGCGTTCGTCCGTCACGCCGGCGTTGAACACGACGCGATAGCTGACGAGCGCGAACGGCAACGCCGCGACGGGGGCGAGCGCACCCATCGCCGCGCCGAACACCGCGCGCTGTACCGTGCGTTTGCGCGTACGGCGGCGCAGCCAGTCGCGCAGGCGCGCGGCCGTTCCCGAGCGCCAGAGCCACCAGAACGCAAGGATCTGCGCGAGACCCCAGCCGGTCGACGCGGCGTGCCGCAAATCGGCGATCGCGCGCGCGCGCCGCTGGCGTCCCGGATCGACGAGCCCGGCCGGATCGCGCGTCAGCAGCTCGCTGCTCGTGAGCGCGTCGACTCGCGCGTCGAGCCGCGTGCGCGCGTCAGCACCGGAGTGAGCCGCGAAGAACAGCGCCAGCGCGACCAGTGCCGCGATGACGAAGCGGCGCAACGCGCTCAGCGGAGCGCCGCGACCGGCGTCTCGCCCGGCAGCGTGGAGACGTGCTCTTGCGGGAAGCGCTTGCGGAACTGCTCCCAGCCGCGGAAGTTGCCCGACCACGTGCCGGCCGACGCGAGCGGCGTCGCCACGTGCTCGAACGGCGACCAGTGCCCGTTCGCGCCGCCGCCGACGAGCCGTTCGTACAGCTCGATGTCTTTGGCGTGATCGCGCGTGCCCTCGTGTGAAAGATACGACACGCGGCCCGAGCGCGCGACGCTGATCTTCAGCCGGTCTTCCAGCGAAAGCGTCGCCTCTTCATCGGGCAGGATCAGGGGCGTGTGCCAGTCGCCGATGCCGAGCGCGCGCGGCACGCCGGCGCGGTATTCGGCGAGCATCATGTCCGCGAGATGCTTGAGCTCCGGCTGCGCGTCGGGATGCGTGCGCTGCGTGAAGAAGTTCGTCCACTCCGTCCCCGTCACGATCACGGTGATCCACGCGAACGGTTCGAGAATGCGGTTGACGAGCTGCTTGTGCAAGTTGATGTCGCTCGACGTGAGCCGTTCGGCGTGCGCGAGCGCGTCGGCGAGCGCGCGCCGCCATTCGGCTTCCGCGAGCGCGCGCGCCTCCGGACCGATCTCTTCGTTCGCCTGCATCCCGCTTTGGTTCCGGCCCCACCACACGGGCATTGCGGGCTCGTTGCGCACCGCGTCGATCATCTTGCGAATCGGTATCGCGCGCGAGCTCGCGCTATTTTTTGACAGCAGGCGATGCGTGAGAACCTCGCTGTGGATGAAGCGCGGGTAGCGCACTTCCATCGTCGTGAGACGGACCCCCGCGGGCGACATGCTGTCGAGGAGTACGCGCGCGGAGAAGGGCATGCCGGGACGTTCGCCGCGGCCGGGCGGAACCCAGCCGGGAAAGGGCGCTCCTGCGGTGGTTCCCAGGTAAGGGACCGCGGGCGAACTGCCGACACAATGAATGCAACGCCCGGGCGCAGGACACGGCCCGGCTTGCTGTGTTCGATGCTCGAGAAACGGGTGTAGCGGCTTGAACCGACCGATCGAAGCGGAGCGCGTCACGTGACGACGCTGCTGCCGCGCCTGGCGCGCACGATTCCCGCAGCGATGCGCGCGGCCGTGCGCGTGGCGCCGGCGCGGTTCGAGATCCACGCCCAGGCGCGTCCGGTGGCCGACCAGCCGGCGTTCGGCTCGTTCACGCCGGGCCACGCCGCGATCGACGCGGGCCGGGAGGACGCGGTGGGGCAGTTGCTCCGGCTCACCGGCCGGCGCGAACGCGATCCGATCGAGGCGGTGCTCGTGCCCTAACACGTCGCGCGTTTTCGGGGTGGACGGCCGGCGAAACGGCTGTTCGCGCAGCATGCGCGACGCGGTTTTATTTCTTGCTGCCAATGAGAAATCCGGCGACGTTGCGCGCGCGACATTTCTTTTTGTGAAGTGCTGGATAAGGAGCATGCAAGCGCCGATGCAGATAGCATGAAGTTACGGCTCGGGGCTCAACTCGCGGGTGGTTTTGCCGTACCGATCGTCGCGCTTGCGTTCGTGATCGGTGCCGTCATCCTCGCCGCGTCTTCCATGCACAATCTCAAGGACGACATCGTCGCCACCGCGGCGTTTCAGGCGAAGGCCCGCGACGCCGCCTTGCAGACGGCGATGCACCACCTGGCGGCGGCGCGTTCCGACGTTGCATATCTGCAATCGCGTTCGGCGACGGTCCCGAAAGCGGCAGACGACGTCACGGCGATCGCCGGCGCGCTCGGCGCGGCGTCGGTGGACGAGTCAACGATCAACGCCCCGGTGAAACGCGTGCTCGCTCTCGCGAGCGCCGCCGCGGAAACCGCCGCGTCCGATTTCGATGTCGCGATCGGCCGGATGCAACTGCTGCTGCTCGTCATCGGCGGCTCGACGCTGGCGGTGACCATCTTCATCAACGTCCGCATGGCGCGGCGCATGACGGCGCGCGTGACCCGCGTGTCCGACGCGCTCGCATCGGTGGTGCACGGTGATTTCGCCGAGCTCTCCGACGCGCTCGGGCGGCTCGCCGAAGGCGATCTGCGCGCGAGCTTCCGCTCGACGCGCGAGCGCATCGAGGATCCGGGACGCGACGAGATCGCCGATCTGGTGGACAGCTACAACGATCTGGCGTCCGGTCTCGCGACGGTCGGCGTCGAGCTGACCATGGGACTCTCCACGCTGCGCGAGCTGATCGGCGGCGTCGCCGTCGCGTCGCGCACGCTCGCGATCTCGTCCGATCAGACGTCGAGCGCGGTGAACCAGGCGTCCGTGGCGGTGGAGCAGATCGCGCGCGCGGTCGACAGCGTGGCCGGCGGTGCGAAAGACCAGGCGCTCAAGATCGCGCACGCGAGCGCGGCGATCGAGGAGCTCGCGCGCTCGGCGGAGATGATCGCCGACGGCGCGGGCCACCAGGCGGTCGCGATCCAGATGGCGACGAGCGCGATCCAACTGCTCGACGACGGCATCGAGTCGCTCTCGCATCACGGCAACGACCTCGCGTCGTCCGCGACGCAGGCGACGCAAGAAGCGGTCGGCGGAACGCACGCCGTGCTGCAGACGCAGCGCGCGATGGAACGCCTGCGCGAGGTGTCGTCGCGCGCCGCCCAAGCGATGCTCGCGCTCGAGCAGCGCTCCGTGCAGGTCGAGGAGATCGTGCGCACGATCGAAGAGATCGCCGACCAGACGAACCTGCTCGCGCTCAACGC
>JAXDMB010000036.1:0-2646 GCA_034666325.1 Vulcanimicrobiota bacterium | reverse complement strand
AACGTCATGAGGTTCCTTTCGGAGGCGCGGCGCCGCGCCCGAAACGGCGCGCGAACGCGTCGAGTCCGGACGGAAACGCCGAGCCGTGGAGTTGTTCGATGAACACCCGACGGTCGAGTGAGCGCGCATCGTCGAGCGGAAGATCCGCACCGCGCAATGCCGCCTTGAGCTGAGCGATCGCGCCGGCGACCGGCTGCGCCGCGACCGCGATCGCGCGCGCACTCGCGCGCTCCGCGAGCGCCGCGGCTGGTACCAGCTCGTCCACGATGCGCCACGTCAGCGCCTCGGCGGGGCCGAAGCGTTCGCCGCTGGTCACGAGCGCGATCGTGCGCGAGCGGCCGGCCGCGCGCGCCAGATATTGCAGCGCGCCGCCGCCCGTCGGCGACGCTCCGAACATGCGCAGCTCGGGCAGCGCGAACGTCACGCCGATCTCCGCGCACAGCCGGAGATCGCACGCGAGCGCGAGCTCGAGCCCGCCCGCGACGCAATGGCCGCCGATCTCGGCGATCCACAGGATCGGCCCGTCGTGCATCGCGTGCGCGAGCGCCGTCAGCCGCGCCGTCAGCGTCTCGAACTCCGCCACGAACGCGGCCGCGCCCGCGTCGCTCACGCCTTGCGCTACCCACGTCGCGTCCGCTCCGGCGCAGAACGTCGTGTCGAGTCCGCTCCGCAGCACCGCGGCGCCGACCCCGTCCGCTTCGAGCTTGCGGCGAACGCCGTCCAGCTCGGCGACGAACGCCGGTGTGAGTCCGTTGACGGGCGCGTGGCGCATGGTCACGATTGCGGCGCCGTCCCGGCGTTCGACGCTGATGTGCTCGCTCACGAAGTCGTCCTCGGAATGCGGGACGGTGGGGTCGTGCAGCGAAACGTGCTGTCATGCCACGCAGGCCGGTGAACGCAACGCGGGCGAACGGAGACTCGGCAACCGACGTCCCTTCCCGGCGCGACGAGATCTTTCGCACGGCCGTGAGCCTCATGCGCCGGCGCGGGTATCGCGGAACGACGCTCAAGGAGATCGCCCGCGCGCTCGACGTCACCGAGCCGGCGCTGTACTACTATTTCAAGACGAAGGAAGAACTGCTGTTCGCGATCTACGCCCAGACGCAGCAGGTCGCGCTCTCTACCGTGCGCCGCATTCGCGATAGCGACGCCTCGCCCGAGGAGAAGCTGCGCGCGGTGATCGCCGAGTTCACGCAGCTGGTCGCGGAGAACGAGATGTTCGCGATCTTCTTTCGCGAGAAGGACGAGCTGTCGCCGGAGAACTGGCAGAGCATCACGCGCGGCGAGCACGAGTTCGTCGACGCGATTCGCGGTATCGTCGAAGAAGGGGTGCGCGCAAAGCGGTTTCGCCCGCTCGATCCCACCGTCGTCGCGTTCGGCATCCTCGGCATCGGAGCGTGGGTGTACCGCTGGTTCGACCCGCGCGGGAAACGCTCGCTCGACGAGGTGATCGCGACGTACCAGACGCTGCTGGTCGAAGGGCTCGTGCTGCACTAGCCGCATCACGCGCCGAGCACGTGGATGCAGACGGCGGCGGTACGGTCGCGAACCGTTCCTCCCGCGTTCTCCGCGAGCGCGATGCGCGCGCCCGCGACGGCGCGGTTGCCCGCGTCGCCGCGCAACTGCCATACCAGCTCCGCGATCTGCGCGAGTCCGGTGGCGCCGCTGGGATTGCCGCGGCCTTGCAGTCCGCCCGACGGGTTCACCGGGATCGCACCGCCCAGCGTCGTGCCGCCGCCGCGCACCAGGCGCGCTTCATCGCCCACCTCGCACAGTCCGAGCGCGGCGTACGCGAGCAGCTCTCCCGACGAGGCCGCGTCGTGCACTTCGATCACGTCGACGTCACGCGGTTCGATGCCCGCCTGCCCATAGGCCAGCGCAGCCGCGCGCGCGACGACGTCTTCGTTCTCCGCGTCGACGTCGGGCGTTCCGGACACGAGCACCGACGCGCGCACCGCGACGTTGCGCGCCGCGGCGCCGGCGGCGCGCTCCGACATCACGACGACGGCGGCCGCACCGTCGGAGATCGGGCTGCACATCAGCCGCGTGAGCGGGGCGGCTACCATCGGCGCGGCGAGCACGTCCTCGACGGTGACGGCCGCGCGATACTGCGCGTAGGGATTGTGCACCGCATGCCCGCGGTTCTTTGCCGCGACGCGCGCGAGATCGGACGCGTCGAGACCCCACGCGCTCATGTAGCGGCGCACGCGCTCGGCGTAGATCTCCATGAACGGGCTGCGCGTCGAGGCGTCCGCGCCCGATGCCGTGCGCGCGGCGCCGGCGCCGGCGAGCGCCGCGATCGTCTTGGAACGGTCCGCGTCGTACATTTTCTCGACGCCCACGACGAGCACGCGTTCGGCTCGCCCGGCGCGAATCGCGTCGACCGCCACGCCCAGCGCGGTCGACGAGCTCGCGCACGCGTTGTCGACGTTGACGATCGGCACGCCGCGAAGTCCGAGGCCCGCCAGCACCACCTGGCCGCGCACGCTTTCCTGGCCGGTCATGATCCCGCCCAACGCGTTCCCCACGATCGCGAGCTCGATCTGCGCGGGATCGCACCCGGCGTCCGCGAGTGCGGCGAGCGCCGCTTCACGCGCGAGATCGGCGAGCGTGCGCTCGGGATGGCGCGCGAAACGCGTCATCCCG
>JAXDMB010000035.1:0-3138 GCA_034666325.1 Vulcanimicrobiota bacterium | reverse complement strand
GAGCGGATCGGGATATAGAGGTCCGCGAGCGCGCTCGTGCGCGTGAAGCGCGGGTCGACGTGCACGATCTTCGCGCCGCGCTCCTTCGCCATCATCGCGAATCGGAAGCCCACCGGATGGTTCTCCGCGAAGTTCGAGCCCTGGATCACGATGAGGTCGGCGTGCTGCAGATCCATCAGATGGGTCGTCGCGCCGCCGAGACCGTAGAGGGTGCCGAGACCCGGCACCGTCGCGCTATGTCAAATGCGCGCCTGGTTCTCGATGAACGGCGTGCCGATGTTGCGGAACAGCTTGCCGATCAGGTAGTTCTCTTCGTTGTCGAGCGTGGCGCCGCCGAGCGACGCGATCGCCGTGGTGCGGTTCACGCGCCGGCCCTGCTCGTCGTGCTCGCGGAACGTGCGGTCGCGCGTGTCCTTGATGCGCTGCGCGATCCGGTCCACCGCCCAGTCGTACGGAACGTCGGTCCACTCGCTCGCGAACGGTGCGCGATACTTGGCGGTGGTGACGCGGTTCGGGTTGACGTGCAGCTGGAACGTCGCCGAGCCTTTGGGGCACAGCGTGCCGGCGTTGATCGGCGAATCGGGGTTGCCCTCGATGTCGATGATCCGGTCGCCCTTGCTGTAGACGGTCGTGCCGCAACCGACCGCGCAGTACGGGCAAACGCCCGGCGTCGCCTTCGCGCCGGCGATCCGCGGGCGCAGCTGTTCAGAGCGCTTCGAGAGGACGTTCGGGAGCGCACCGACGCGCTCGCCCAGCGCGCTCGCCGCCCGCGTCAGCAGCGAGGTGAGATCAATGACGGGGCGCTTCGTGTCGGCCAAGGGGTACCTCGCGGAAAGCGGAGCGGGTTCGGCGGGACGATGATTCGGCGGGACGAGGGAGCGGCGTCGGCACGGGTGCGGACGGGTAGACCGTACCCCATGACCAAAGCGGTTCTTTTCGACGTCGACGGGACGCTGATCGACTCCAACGACCAGCACGCCCGCGCGTGGGTCGCGGCGCTCGCCGAAGCCGGATACAGCGTACCCTTCGAACGGGTCCGCCCGCTCATCGGCATGGGCGGCGACAAAGTTCTGCCCGAGCTGGTGCCCGGCGTGACCGAGGACTCCGAGCAGGGGAAGGCGATCGCGAAGAGCCGCGTGCGCTGGTTTAAGGAGCGCGAGCTGGAGACGATCCCGCCGACGCGCGGCGCGCGCGAGCTGCTGGAAGCGGTCCACGCCCGCGGCGCGCGCGTCGTGGTGGCGACGTCGGCGAAAAAAGAAGAACTCGACGGGCTGCTCGCACGCGGCGACCTGGGCCCGCTGGTGGACATCGCAACGACCAGCGACGACGCGGAGGAGTCCAAGCCGGACCCCGACATCATCAGCGCGGCACTGAAGAAGGCGGGCGTGCGTGCGGACGAAGCCGTGATGGTGGGCGACACGCAGTACGACATCGAGGCCGCGCACAAGGCCGGCGTCGCGTGCGTGGCGCTGCTATGCGGCGGAAATGATCAGACGACGCTGGGCGACGCGGACGCGATCTATGCGGATCCGGCGGAACTCACCGGCGCGCTCGACAAGCCGCCGTTCGCGTGGGTATGAATCCGCGTGAGTCGACGCGCTCGCTGATCACCAGACCCTGAAGCACGGCGTCCCGTCCCTACACGAGTTCGGCGAGTTTACGGCTGGCAGGCCGGAATCCGGTGCTAATTCACGACGGCCGGCGGCCGTTTGCGCGGTCTAGTGCCAGATCCATCGCGCCGTACAGGTCTTTCATCAGGAACGGCTTCGTGAGGAACGCGTCCCAGCCGTCGAGCGCCGCCGGCATGCGCAGTCCGATTCGCACGAGCGGCGTTCCGTTGATGCGCGTGAGGAAACGTTCCGCCGGCATGCCGAGCCGGTCCGCGTCGACCAGCGCGACGTCGAAACGGCCGTCCGCGAGCGTGCGCAGCAGATCGTCGCCGCTGGTCGCCACCGCGACCGCGTAGCCGTCGTCGCGCAGCGTGTGCGCGACGTACGAGCGCGCGTCACCGTCCACGTCGAGCAGCGCGACGCGCCGTGACGCGATCGTGCGATGCGCCGAGCGCACCGGAAGGAACACGCGAAACGTCGATCCCTGGCCTTCGACCGACTCGACATCGATGTGGCCGCCGTGCAGCTCGACGATGGTCTTCGCGAGATACAATCCGAAGCCGGTGCCGCTGATGCCGAGCGCGCGCGCATTGCTCGCGCGCGCGAACCGTCCGAACAGCTTGCCGCGCTCGTTCTCTGGAATGCCGATGCCGCGGTCGCGGACGCTGAGCTCGACGCCGCCTTGGCGTCCACGCAGCGAGACCTCCACCGCCTCGCCGCCCGGCGAGTACTTGATCGCGTTTCCGACCAGGTTCTCGACGACTTGGCGCAGCCGCGCGGCGTCGCCGGCGATCACCAAACTGCCGCCCAGCACGCGCAGATCGAGCGGTCGCGTGACGCTGAACACGCGCACGACGTCGCGCACCAGTGCGACGAGATCGACCTCGGCCATCGTCAGCGCGAGCTCGTTCTGCTCCAGGCGCGACAACGCGAGTGTGTCGGTCGCGAGCGACGCCAGCCGCATCGCGCTCGACGAGATCATCCCGAGATACTGGCGCGCTTCGCTATCGAAGCGCTCGTCGTCCGCGAGCACGTCGGCGAAACCGACGATCGTGGTGAGCGGGCCTTTGAAGTCGTGCGCGAGCATCGCGATCAGATCGTTCTTGACCTGGTTGAGCTCCACGACCGCGTCCCGCCGCGATGCCAGCTCCTGATAGAGCTCGACGTTGCGCGCCGCGACCGCGAAGTACTGGCCCAGCAGCCCCAGAGCGAACACGTCCGCCGTGCTGAACGCCGCCTGGCGCTGCACGTCCAGCACGTACGCCGTGCCGCCGCCCGAGCCGGGAACGCGCACGGCCGCGCGCTGCTCGAGCTCGTCGAGCACGCACACGTCGCTGCGCGACGCCAGCGCGATGAACGAGTCGCCCGGCGCGGCGTCGTCCTCGAGCGACAGATCGGTCGTCGCGCCGAAGCCGCCGCGCGGGCGCGGCGCGTACAGCGTCGCGCGTCCGTCGACCAGCTCGTGCACGCCGAGCAGCAGCGCTTCCACCAGCACGCTCGGCTCGAGCGACGCGAACAGCGTGCGCGC
>JAXDMB010000034.1:0-5842 GCA_034666325.1 Vulcanimicrobiota bacterium | reverse complement strand
GATTCTGGACGACGGCCGCGTCACCGACGCGAAGGGCCGCACGATCGACTTCCGCCACGCCATCTTGGTGCTCACGTCCAACCTCGACCGCGAGGAGCTCGAAGCGACGCTGCGCCCGGAGCTGATTGACCGCATCGACGAGATCGTCGTGTTCAAGGAGCTGGGATCGCGCGAGATCGAGCAGATCGTCACGCTGCAAGTGGCGCTGCTCGCCGAACGCCTCGGCGCGCACGCGATGCGGCTGGACCTGTCCGAAACCGCGCGCGGTTTCCTCGCGAAAGAATCGTCCGCGCAAGGCAGCGGCGCGCGCTACGTGGCGCGCGCGATCGCCCGCCATGTCACCACACCGCTCTCCGATGCGATCCTGCGCGGGCGCCTCGCGGGCGGTCACACCGCGCGCGTCGACTACGACGGCCGCGGCATCACCGTGGAGGCCGCCGCATGAAACGTCTTCTTCTCGCCCTGGTTCTCGCCGCCGCGACGAGCGCGCCCGCGTTCGCGCAAACCGTCCCGGCCGGCACGCCGCCCGCGCCCGGCACGCCGACTGCCAACCTGATCCTCGACGCGATGCTCGCCGCCGCACGGGCCGCGTCGGTGAACCCCAACGCGGCGCAGTCGGCGTCGCTCAATTCCAACGCGGCGATCCAGCGGTACAACATGGGCGACGTGAACGGCGCGCGCGCCGCGGCGATCCAAGCGCTGATCGAAGCGAACCGCCTGCCGTACACGTCCAATCCCGTCCTGCAGTCGACGATCCCGCAAACGAGCTATCTACAGACGCGTCCGTTCCCGATCGCCGGCGGCAGCGTCGCAGCGGTGGACGCCAACGCGTTCGTCGCCCAAGCGCGCGGCGCCGTCGCCGCCTGCACGACGGTGAACTCGGCGAACACCGCCGCGGCAACACAGCAGCTGTCAGCCGCGGAACGCGACGCAAAAGCAGGCCGCTACCAAGACGTGCGCACGGAAGCCCGCGCCGCCGTGGACCTCTGCGCAACCGCGCAGCAACAGCTCAACCGCCGGTAGCCGCCTGATCGGCGAGGTCGCGCCACGCGATCTCGCCGATCTGTCTGTTACCAGCCCCGCCGCGGTGCGCGCGTTCACCGGGCTGGCGCTACTTGAGCGCGTCCTTGATGGCGGCTTCGATCTCGCCCGGGCTCATCTCGCCGAGGCGATATGTTTTCACGATCCCGCGGCGGTCGATGAACACGTGCACGGGCATCGCGACGGTGTTGTAGATCTTGCCGACGGCCCCGTTGTCGTCGATCGCCACCAAGCCGTACGGATTTCCGAACTTCTTCTGAAACGCGAGCCCCTGACCGGGCGCATCGAGCTCGTCAACGCCGACCACCTGCAGCCCGCGTTTCGCATACTGCGCGCGCAGCTTGCCGATCGACGGCGCCTCGGCGTTGCACGGCCCGCACCACGACGCGAAGAAGTTCACGTACACGGGCTTGCCTTTGAGCGCGTCGAGCGACACCGGCTTACCACCGGGCGACGGCAGCGAGAACGCAGGCGCGGGCTTGCCGGCCTGCGGCACCGCGAGTACCGCGGAAGGCAGCAGCGCGGCGGCAACGGTCACCGCGAGAAAAGTCCTGATGCGCACGGTGCTTCCAACGCCCTGCGGCCAGGACGGGTTCCGCCGCAGGCCGCCGCAGGGACCGCAGGCTCTTCCCGGTACCGGCTCGGTGATGCGCCCCCGCACGAGAACCATCATCATCGCCGCGCTCGCCGGGTCATTGGCGGCCGTCGCCGCGCCGGTCGGATCCGCGGCCCAGAGCGACGTTCCAGCCACGCTCGACGGCCACTGGACGTGCGGCGGGCCCGGCGTACCGGCGACGCAGCGCACCTACTTCACGGTTCCCGCGTCACGGGAAGGCACGCGCTTGAGGCCGCGCGAGGTGTTCGCGGCGGCGGACCGGGTCGAGCGCGACGGCCGGCCCAGCACGTCGTTCGAGCACATCACCGAGCAACCGGATCACACGCTGACGGTGCAATCGGTCGAAGGTAACGGGACCGCGGCGACGGCTGGAACCGATACCGGCCCGCTCCGCTTCGCGGGCCGCACGGCCGACGACGCCGCATCGTTCACGCTGACGTACACGATCGAAGGCGGCACGCTGCACCGCAGCGCGACGCGTGGCGGCGCCGTGATCGACGACGAGCGCTGCACGCGCGAACAAGCCGCCCCGGTGCCGACGACGTGCGATCACCCAAACGTCCCGGCCGGTGTCGTGCACGCGATCGAACCGGACTATCCCCCCGCCGCGGCGCCCGCGCTTCCGAGCGGCATCGTGTACGTGCGCGTCGTGCTCGACGACCGCTCCCGCGTGCTGTGGGCAGACGTGTCGCGCTCCGACAACGCGGTGTTCGACGAGACGGCGACGCTCGCGGCGCGCGATTCGACGTACCGCACCGCGGTCCGCAATTGCCGCTCCGTGGCGGCGATCTACATCTTCGGCGTCAGCTTCGCGCCGTAACGGTCGGAAACGTCACGGTCGAGGCGTCGTCGCGCATCTGCGTGACGAGCTCGTCCACCGAATCGAAGCGCCGCTGCGCGCGCACGAACCGGAAGTTGCGCAGCGCGAGCTCCTCGCCGTAAAGGGCGCCGTTGAAATCGAGCAGCCACGCCTCGACCGTGCGCGCGGCCCCGTCGAACGTGGGATTCGTCCCGATCGACACGAGCCCGAGATAATCGCGCCCTTCATGCCGGCCCGTAACGTGGTACACGCCGTCGGGGGGCAGCATCTTGCCGGGCGACACGGCAACGTTCGCCGTGGGATACCCGAGATCGTGACCGCGCCCCGCGCCGAACACGACGCTGCCGCGCACGGTGTACGGCACGCCGAGCAGCCGGTCCGCCGTCTCGAAGTCGCCCGCAGAAACCGCGGCGCGAATGCGCGTCGACGACACGCGCTCACCGTCGTCGAGCGTGTTCGGCACGGCGATCATCTCGCGCCCGCGCCCGCCGAGATGCTCGCGCGCGAAAGCGACATCGCCGGCGCGCTTGTGCCCGAAACGAAAGTTCGCCCCCACCACCATCGCGCGCGCGTTCATGCGCGCGATCAGCGTCTCGTCGAGAAACTGGGCGGGCGACAGCGACGCGATCGCCGCGTCGAACGGCAGCACGTACGCTTCATCGATGCCCGCGCGCGCGAACGCATTGACGCGCTCCTCGAGCGTCGCGATCATCGGCGGCTCCTGTCCCGGCCGCAAGAACGCGGACGGATGCTCGCGGAAGGTGAGAACCGCGGTACGCTCACCGGCCCGCCGCAACCGCAGCGCCTCGCGCACGATGGCCCGGTGTCCGCGATGAAATCCGTCGAAGAACCCGATCGCCACGACGAACGAGCGCTCGGGCGCCGCCTCCGGCAGCGCATGATGGATCTTCACAAGAACACCTTGCGCGGCGCGAGCAGCGCGCCGACCGTCTCGCCGACGCCGACGAGCATTCGCGCCGAATCGCGCACGAACACGTGCTTGTCCGCCGGCATCTGCGCGAGCGGGACCATCCGCCCCGCCCGAAAATCCGTCGCGCCGCGCCCGTCCAGCACGACCGTCGGAATCGGAATTACGCGCTCCGGCGACACGAGCGACCCGCCCGGATCGCGCTCGATGTCCTGAAGCGTGCGGCTCTCCGAGAGCACGAACGGCCCGGACGCCTCGCGCAGCAGCGCACCCATGTGCCCAACCGTCCCGCACGCAAGCGCGAGGTCTTCGCACAGCGTTCGCACGTACGTCCCCTCGCTGCACGCGATCCGCAGCCGCACGACGTTCGCGTCACGCCCGAGCACGCGCAGCGCGTACACGGTCACCGTGCGAGACGCACGCTCGACCGTCTTCCCGGCGCGCGCGATATCGTACAACCGCCGCCCGTCGCTCATCACCGCGCTGTACATCGGCGGAACCTGCGACACGACACCGGTAAACGCCGGAATCGCGGCGGCAAGCCGCTCATCGACGTCATCCGGTACGTCGAGCCGCGCAACGACGGCGCCGCCCGCATCACCGGTCGCCGTGGCGCATCCGAGCACGAGCGTGCACACGTATCCCTTGCGCCGGTCGAGAATCAGCGGCAGCAGCCGCGTGGCTTTCCCGAGCGCGATCGGCAGCACACCGGCAGCCTGCGGATCGAGCGTCCCGAGATGTCCAACCGCGAGCTTCCCGGCGGGATCACGATAGATCTTGCGCAACCGCGCACCGAACTGCGTCGACGAAGGCCCCGCCGGCTTAAAAAGGTTGACGAACCCGAGCATCGACCTATTTACGGTTGCGGATCGGGCAAAGCCCGAACGCGAAGGCTTCGCGCGAAGCGCGAAGGCACTAGAGCCCTTGCGCGCGGAGCGCGGCGTGTACGCCCTCGATCGCCGCCGGCAGATCGCCGTCGAACGTCAGCCCCGACGCCATGAAGTGCCCGCCGCCATTGAGCATCGCGGCGGCAGCCTGCACGTTGATCTTCCCGCTCGACCGCAAACTCACGCGAACCGCACCTTCATACGACTTGAAGAGTGCGGCCGCCTCAACACCTTCGACCGCACGCAAATGCTGCACGATCTCTTCGGTATCTTCACCATCGGCCGCGCACGTCCGAAGCATCTCGTCATCGACGTACGTCCAGCAATACCGGCCGTCATCCTGCAGCACGGCACGCTCCAGCGCCATCCCCAGCAGCTTCGTCGCGGCAAACCGCTTGTTGGCAAAGATCTCTTCGGTGATGAGCGGCTTGTCCGCCCCCAGCTCGACCATCTCGGCCGACATGCGAAGCACGGCCGCGGTCGTGTTGGTGTGCATGAACGCACCGGTATCGGTCATGATGGTCGTGAGAATGCAGGTCGCGATATCCGGCGTGATCTCCGCATCGAGCGCCCGCAACAGCCGCAGCACGCACGTCCCGGTAGAAGCCTCGGTCGCGATCACATAGTTGAGCGCACCGAAATGCGAGTTCCCCAAATGGTGATCGACGTCGAGCATGTTCGCGCGGTCGATCTTCGGCAGAAACTCCCCGGCCCGCGTGAAGTCGCTCATGTCGCAAAACACCCAGAGCGTATCGGCCGGCAAATCCGCCGGAACGTCACGCGCGACATGCTCGGAATCCGGCAGAAACCGCAAATTGCGCGGAACGGGATCCTGCTGAAAATACCCGACGCGCTTCCCGAGCGCTTTGAGCGCAAGCCCAAGCGCAAGCCCAGCCCCAAGCGTATCGCCGTCTGGCTTGACGTGCGAAACGAACATGAAGGAAGCCCGCCGCCGAAGCTCGGCAACGATCTCCTCGGTGGTATTGGAAACAGGCCCCGCGACGCCGTTCGCACTGACCGCGCCGGCGGCGCCGACCGAGCTACTCATCGATGACCTTCGCGCGCTCGAGCGTCTTGTGCATGGCGATGGCACGCTCGGTCGTACGATCTTCGACAAACGTCAACTCAGGCGTATACCGCAAATCGATAGCGTTCCCAAGCTCCCCGCGCAAAAAGCGCGAAGCGCTCTCGAGCGCATCCATGGTCTGCCGAGCCACATGCCGATCGCCAATAATGGACACGAACACCTTACAGAACCTCATGTCCTGCGTGATCTCGCACCGAACGACGGTAACGAACCCAAGCCGAGGATCTTTCAGATCCTCACTGATGATCTTCGCAAGCGCCTTCTGAATCTCATGATCGATGCGAGCCTGCCGCTGCTGCTTCATCCCTGAACTCCATCACAAAAACGATCGCCCGAACGACTCCCACCATTCGACAACCTCAGGGCGACATAAACCCCGCGCATGCCGACATCACCGCAGGCGTTCGTGGCGGGCATGTTGCCTCGCAGGGGCGTCACAGAATTTCGCGGAGCCAGGATGGCG
>JAXDMB010000033.1:0-5990 GCA_034666325.1 Vulcanimicrobiota bacterium | reverse complement strand
CGCTGGGCAGCAGCGTCGGGACGGCGTTTCCCTGCGTGAACGTGGTGCTGTACTGCGTCACGATCGACAGGGTCGCCGTGGCGGCCGTCGTCCACTGGATCTGGGCGCTCCCGGTGCGCGTGGTCGCCGCATGCGCAACCGAAGTCGATGCTGCTGCGAGCGATACGACGAAGGCGGACGCGGCGAGAAGGCGTTTCACGTAGGGCAATCCTTTGCATCCGAGGCGCAGTGCAAGCACCGAACCCGGCATCGCCATCCTGGCGAACCGAGAGATCAGACTCTTTCGGATATCGGGCGTCCATGGCGAGCAGTTTAGCGGCTCACCTGGCCGCGGGTCGCCGCCGCCGTGGCGGCCACCCCGGCGGCCCGGGTCCCGGCCTGGCGCGCCTGGACGACGCCCATCACGAAAGCCAGCGACACGAGCCCGATCATGATCGCCGCCGCGGGGTTCACGCCGAAGGCGCCGAGCACGCCGGTCACCACCGGCGGCATCACGAAGCCCGCGAGGCTGTCGAGCCCGGACACCACGCCCAGTACCGTTCCGCGGCGGTCGTCCGGCGAAACTTCCGACGCCAGCGCGGGAAACGACGCGTTCACGACGCTCAGCCCCGACCCGAACAGCAGCAGCAGAACCACCGCCAGCCCGAACGACGTCGCGAAGGGTACCAGCAGAAACGCCGCCACGCACAGGCCCAAGCCCAGGTTCGTCGCGACGCGGTTGCCGAGCGCGTCGACGATGCGCCCCACGACCGCGAGCTGCAGCACGACTTGCAAGACGCCGAACGACGCGAACACGTACGACGTCTGCGCGACGTCCCAGCCGAGCTGCGCGTGCAGGATCAGGGTCATCGCCGAGAACCAGCCGTACATCGCGAACGTGTAGACGAGCCGCAGCCACAGCACGGGCGCGACCGCCGGATCGCCGAGCGAGCGCGCGATGTCGCGCAAGCCGACCGCGCTCTCGGCATCGGCCGGCGCTTTCCCGCGCGACTCCGGCAGCATGAAGATCGTCACGATCAGCGTGATCACCTGCAGCGCCGCGGCGACCAGGAACGGCACCGCGAAACCGTAGCGCTCCGCGAGCCAGCCGCCCGTGGCGGGCCCGAACACGAAGCCCGCGGAAAACGCCGCCCCCACGTACGCGAACGCCTCGCCGCGCCGCTTGGGCTCCACCAGATCGCCGACGTACGCCTGCGTCACGCCGATGTTCCCGCCCGACAGCCCTTCGAGCGCGCGCGAGAACAGCACGAACGGAATCGACGGCGCGAACGCGAGCAGCGTCCACGAGATCGTCGAGCCGATCTGCGACACGATTAGCACCATCTTGCGCCCGATGCGATCGCTCAAGTTGCCCCACACCGGGCCCGCGACGAGCTGGCAGAGCGAGTACGCCGCGAACACGACGCCGACCATCACGTCGGGCGCGTCGAACTTCTTCACGAAGAACGGCAGCAGCGGAATGAGGATGCTGAACCCGAGGATGTCGATGAACGTGATGCCGAGGATCGGCAGCAGCCGCAGGATCAAACGGGCACGATGAACGCGAACCACAGCGCGGCCGCCGCCGCGCCGCCGCACAGGCTGTAGACGGCCCACTCGGCAAGGACGCGCGTCGGCCCGGGCACGATCTCGTCGAGCCGCGCGGCCGGGGGCGCCGGCGCGCGCGGGATGGGCGCGAACAGCAGATAGGTGCGGCCGCGGCGGTCCGTGAGAAAGCCGTCGGCGCGCGGGGCGAAGCGGAAGTCGGTGATGGCGACGTCGCGCGGGCGGCCGAGGTCCGCGTTCTCGCGCGCGAACGCGCGCAGCCGCGCCGCCGGCCCGTTCGCCCACTGCGGGATGCCGGCGAGCAGCTCGTTCACGACGGCCACCAAGCGCGCCCAGTGGCGTTCGCGCTCGTCGGGCGCGGCGGTGAGCGCGACGTCGATGCGGCGCTCGATCTCGGCGACCGACGCGGGCGCGCGCCCCGCGGCGACGCGCCGGACGTCCGCCACGAAACGGCGGTGGAAGAGCGCTTCGTCCGTCACGATACGGCGCCCGCGGGCCGAAGCAGTCCGGCGATCGATGCCACCACCGTGAGAAGTATCGGCCTCAGACGAGTCGTTCCGGCCAGGATCAGCGCGCGCTCCATCGGTTCTCCCGCTTCCATCTCCCTCTTTGCATACTCGAACAGCACGATGGCGTGGTTGGTGACGATGCCGCCCAAACTCGAGGCGCTCTTCGCCGGCGTACGAAAGCCGCACCCCGGGAGCAAGCGGTAGCGCGCCGGCAGAGTGATGGAAGTCCGCGAGCGCGGTCACGGTCGGCGCGCTGTCGCTCGGCAAGCGCGGCGGGGTCTTGGCCTTGCAGGCGCCGGGTTCTGGTGCTACTCCGGTACGAAGTCTTTGCGCGTTATCGTCAGGAAGGCCACCATTGCTACGATCACCGTGAGGAAGATCGCGCTCGTGGCCGTCGTGCCGAGGCCCAGGCCGCCGTCGTGGCGTGTTTGCGACAGCAGATCGCCCATCGAGGCGCCGAGCGGGCGCGTCAGGACGTATGCGATCCAGAACGCCAGCACACCGTTGATCTTGAACGCGTAGTATGCGAGCGCCGTGAGCGCGATCATGCCCGCGAACGTGAGCGCCGCGAGGCCGTAGCCGAGGCCCGATGTTTCAGCGAGGAAGTCGCCGGCGGACGTTCCGAGCGCAAACGTGAACAGGATCGCCGCCCAGTAGAACAGCTCGCGCTTCGTCGTGCGGATCGAGTGCACCGACAGCGTGCGTTCGCTGCGCCACCACGTCGCGAACACCACCGTGAGCGCGAGAGCGAACACAACCGACGTCGTCCACAGCGGGACCCCCAGCTTATCGACCAGATTGTCGGAGATCAGCGTTCCGACGATGCTCACCAGCACCACCACGGTGCAGTAGATCGCCGGAATATAACGGCGCCGCGTGAGCTGCACCACCAGCGCGATGACGAACAGCGCGCTCATCACGAGCGACGTTCCGTTGAGGCCGAACCCCATGCGCGTGTTGAGAAAATCAGCGGCCGTCTCCCCGACGGTCGTCGCCAATATCTTGATCACCCAGAAGACCAGCGTGATCTGCGGGACCTTGTTGAGCATCGACAGCGCCCGTGAAGGCGCTGCCGATGTCGAGGTGGCCGACGCCATACGCGTCAGCGCGACCGGTGGTTCGAAGCTCCCGGCCCGTCGTCGTTGGTTTCGCCGTCGCCGTCGCCGGCGGACGCGGCCGTTTCGGGCCCGTCCTTCGCATCGGGCTTCGCGCTGGGCCCGTCGACGTTGGTCTCGACGTCGTTGTCGGGCGTCTCGCGTGCCGATTCCGCATGCGCCGCGACGGGCTGGTGCGCCGCGACGGGCGCGTGCGCGGCGACCGGCGCGTGGACCGCGTTCTGCGCGGACGCGATCGAGATGCTGGCGATGCCCGCGGGGAGCGCGAGTGCGGCGGCCAGGGCCGCGATGCGGGTCTGTTTGGTGGTCATTGGTCCTCCGGTGAATCGTTGGTGAGCCGATGTGGCGTTACCAACGGTAGTGGACTCACCTGACCGGAACCTGACGTGCGTGCCTTAGTAGTCGAGGACGACGACGCCATCCGCGACATCATCGTCCGCGCGCTGGCCGGAGGCGGATACCAGGTGGTCGCCGCCGCGACGGGCGCCGACGGTGACGCAAGCGCCGCGGACGGGACCTTCGACGTCGTGATCGTCGATTGGAATCTCCCCGGCCTCAGCGGCGTCGAGCTGGTGCGCCGGCTGCGTGAAGCGGGCAGCACCACGCCCGTGCTGTTCGTCACCGCGCGCGACGCGGTCGGCGACCGGGTCGGCGGGCTGGACGCCGGCGCGGACGACTACCTCGTGAAGCCGTTCCACATCGACGAGCTTCTCGCACGGGTGCGATCGCTGGTCCGGCGCGCGGGGACGCTCGGCTCGGCGCAGCTGAGCGTCGGCGGCGTCGCGCTGGACGCCGCGGCGCGCGGCGCGTCGGTCGACGGTAAGCCGATCGCATTGTCAGCGCGCGAGTACGAGCTGCTCGACTACCTCGTGCGCAACGCCGGCTTCGCGCTCGCCCGCGTCGACATCGAAGAGCGCGTGTGGGGAAACGCGTTCGAAGCGAGCTCAAACGTGCTCGAGGTAATGATCGGGCGGCTGCGCCGCAAGCTGGGCGCGCGCGCGAGCGCGATCGAAACCGTGCGTGGCCACGGCTATCGCTTCAGACGCGAACCGGCAACCGCACCGTAACGCGCGCGCCGCCGGCCGTATCATGCGCAGCGCCCGCCGAGTCACGGGCGCGCGCCGGGGCGTCGCCGATCGAGATCGTGCCGCCGCCGACGCGCACGATCGCCGCCGCGATCGCGAGTCCGAGCCCGGTTCCCGCCGCACGGCCGCCCGCGAGCCGCTCGAAGCGGCGGAAGACGCGCTCGCGATCGGCTTGCGGGATCCCCGGCCCGTCGTCGTCCACCGTCACGACCGCATCGGTGTCGTGGACCGCGACCTCGACGCGCACGGACGTTCGCGCGCTCTGCGCGGCGTTGCGCACGAGGTTCGTGACGAGATGCACGGCGAGGGATCCCGGCACCGCGACGGTCATCGGATCGGTTGCCAGCTCCACCGTCATCGCGATTGCCGGAAACTCCGGGCGCACCGCGTTCGTCGCTTCTGCCACCGCCTCGCCGATCTCCGCGCTTCCCGTGCCGAGCGCGTGCGCGTCGGCGCGCGCGATCACCAGCAAGTCGTCGATCAGCGCGCGCAGCCCGCGCGTCTCGGCGTCGATGCGCCGGAACGCATTGCGCACGGCCGCTGAATCAGCGCCGTCGCGCATTGCGAGCTGCGCCTCACCCGCGATGGACGTGAGCGGCTGGCGCAGTTCGTGCGACACGTCGCCGATGAAGGCGCGCTCGCGCTCGTACGTCGCTGCGAGGTCCGCATAGGTCGCTTCCAGCGTCGCCAGCATAGCGTTGAACGTCGCGCCGAGGCGCCCGAGCTCGTCCTGCGTCGCGACGGTGAAGCGCGCGGAGAAGCGGCCCGTGCGGGCGACTTCATCAGCAGTGCGCGTGAGCCGGTCGATGGGCGCCAGCGAACCGCGCGCCAGAAGAAAGCCTGCGAGAATCGCGACGGCGACGACCGGGATTCCGACGAGCACGAACGTGCGGCGCAGCCGGTCGATCTCGCCGCCGACCGGATCTTCCGACGCGAACGCGGCGACGCGCAACGACGGCACGCCCGGCACGAGCCGCGCCGCGATGCGATACGGTTCGTCCGCGACGACAGTCGCCGGAACGTCCGGTGCGAGCGCCGCCGCCGCGCGCAGCGCGCCATCGCCGGGCCGTTCACCGATCACCTGCACCGGCTTGCCGTCGCGAAACACGACGACCGTCGAATTGCGAAAGACGGCCCGCGGCGCGTCGGCGTCGATCGTTCCTGACTTCGGCTCGACGCTGCTCGCGACCACGGCGGTTTCCGCAAGCAGACGTTGGTCGAGCGATTGCTGCGCGCTGCGCGCGCTGAACGCGATCGCAAGCGTGGCGAACAGCAGCAGCGCGACGACGAGCAGCGCGCTCCACAGGGCCGTGAGCCGGACGGTGATGCTCGGCCGCATGGACGGTCGTTCGCGGCTGAAGCCAACGCGCCCGCCAATGATGTTTTACGGGAGCCGCAAACGTACGAGATCATCTACATCTTAATGCGAGCGCAGTATGGAACGCCGACGAGCTCGCGCTCGAAGCGTAAGACCGAGGACGGCCGGTGCGCGAGTTTCGCGGATCCGCCGCCGTGCACTGTGCGCCGCCGTCCCTAAAACGCGAACGAGCCCGCCGGTCACCTTCAATCCGGCGGGCTCGTTGGCTTCAGCGGTGCGCCGTCAGGCGCTTCGCGTCAGTAGCTCTGGACGCAGCCGTTGTTCGCGTTGCTCCAGAGGGGCTGCGTGGGATAGCCGCCCGCGTTGGGGTTGTTGATCAGGTTGACCCATGCGCACTTGTCGCCGTTCTCGGCGCCGC
>JAXDMB010000032.1:0-21241 GCA_034666325.1 Vulcanimicrobiota bacterium | reverse complement strand
CAGCTTCGCACGGGTTCGGTACCGCGATCAGTTGCGGTACGTTCTCTATCCCGTCGCATCGTTTCCGAGGTTGACGGAGGCTCGGTGTACGCCGGGCGCGGCACGAACGACAACCCCCGTAGGCTTCATCGTGAACCGCTGACCGTTCTCGCCATGCCGCATGACAGCGCGGCGATCTCAGGACGGGACACCGGTTTCGCCGGTGAGTTGGACGCGACTACGTCGTCTACTATCATTTGAGCGCCGAGGCACCATGACCACGGGCTCCCGCCCCCACTTCGGGTATTTCTACGGTCCGCCATTAAATAGCAGCATGACCACGAAAGTCCGACGTATGTCAGGATGAACAGATCCGGCGCGGCTGTGATCTTGTTCGGACCTCGCGGTTCTGTAATAGTATTCGCCAACGGAGTTACCGCAAATTTACCGCGTTGCGGCAGGATGAGTATAGGCTTCCGCAGTTCCGTGTCGTGGACCGCACGGTCTGTGGAACATGCTTCCATCGTCATTCGCGCCGCCCACGGTGCGAGCGAGGCTACACATCATGCAAAACGCTCATCCAGCCGCGCGCATCGTAGCGACTTGTCGTGGCATCGTACCGATACTGCTGGCACTCCTATGGCTTCTCAATCCGGGCATGGCAGTTGCATCCGCGGAAAAAGTTACGGTTGACGAGTGGAGTCACACAACCTCCGCGCAGACATTCGTTGGTCCGGTGACCACTATCGAAATCCGGTACAATGCGCTGCGGTTCGGCACGCCGTCGACCACCGTGGCGATCGTGCCCAAGGACCCGCCGGACTTTCCATTGGTCATCGCGGCGCTTCCGGGCGTGCCGCTATTGACACAGTCAAACTTTCTCAACTCCATCATTGACGCGTCTGCACGCTCCACGAGTCGTCGGCCCCACGACGCATGTGATACCGCTTCACTCACGGCGAAGTCTTCCTTCAGCGCATTCTTGGATGCGTCGCTAGATGCCGCACAGTGTTTCAATCGCTTCAGTAAGCCGTTCGATATGGAATCGAAAGCGTTGCGCTTGGCGCTCGACATTCAGAAGAAAGTCGCGCTCTGGGGGGACGGCTACCTCGCGGCCGCCGGCGCCTCGGAGGACGACCAGCACATCGACGTGTTGGTTGACTGCGCGCACTTGCTGGCGTCGCACAACGGTGCTTCGGCAGCGACAGCGGCGGCGTGCCCGTACCCCGGATTTCCAACTGGCGGTATAAAAATCTTCGCGTCTGCAAACGTTGCATCGACGGACTTGGCCGCGCTAGCGCGAGACATTGCTGCATACCGGAACGCTGTGGACCGCGCGTACGGCGCCGGAAAGTTGCCGAGCGGACAACGCGACCTATTGGCGGCGCGATTCGCTGGGATCCCGGTCGGTGCGTACGTCGCAGACGGTCCAGCGATCGCCGCCTATGCGTCGAACTACGACACGATGCAAACGGCACTGCAACGACTTTCAGGCATATCACGCGCCTCCTTCGTCTATTCTGATTCGCAGAGCGGTACCTGCAGTCGGAAAGAAAACGGCGAAAGCCGGCCCGTTACCGTCGAGTTACGCGACCGCTTCGCTCAGCCCGACGCCGCACCGGTCAAGAAAGACGTAGCGGTCATAGACTGTTTGGGCCGAAACGCCGTTTCTGCCGGCGCCGGATACACCGGCCTCCACGCGACGACGTATCAGCTGCAGCAACGATTCGCGAGCTCTACGACGACGAGCCAGATAGCGCGGTCGAACGACAACGCGCAAGTAGCCGCGGCTGTTCTCGCCCATCGTTGTTTGTGCGGCCACCCGACCGGCCGCGCCGATGGATTCGTTTCCGCCGGCGTCTTGTCCGCGGGCAAGTCGCCGATCGGTCTATTCGGTGGAATTTCCGTGCGATTCGGCCAGCGTTACTTCTTGAGCGCCGGTGGGAGCTACGGCACGGAGGCGACAGTTTTGAACGGAACCGTCGGACAGTCGGTACCGAACGACTTCAAGGTTTCTACGGGTAGCGCGCTGCGGCTCCGGCCCGCAATCTTGATTTCGATTGGTGGAAAATAAGCGCACGCGCTTCAGCGCTCCAGCACGACGTTTCCCGCGTCGTCCACCGTCAGCACCGAGTCGAACTGCAGCACTTCGCCGTCCTGGCTGCGCCGGCTGTGGACGGCGAGGCGGTGCTTGCCCGACGTGGTCTTCCCCTCGTACGACATACGCAGCAGCGGGTTCTTCGGGTCGCTGCCCGGCGCCAGGCGGCCCGACTGCATCAGCACCGTGACCACCCGCTGCTGCACGCGCAGCGGCAAGAGGCGGTAGGCGTCGTCGTCCTGGCCGGCCATCGCCGCGAGCTCTTCCGCGCCCTTGTTCGTCGGGTCCGAGCGGTTCTTGCAGAAGCGCACCACCGCGTCCCAGTCGTCGGCCGCGATGGCCTCGAACACGCCCGCGATCAGTACCCACTCGGCGCCGTCGCGCGACATCGTTCCTTGGCGCGCCACCTTGAGCCGTGCTTTGACGCGGCGCGGCCCGATGTCGATCGCGACGTCGAGTTGGCCAGCGGCCGGCGCTTCACGCGAAGCGAACAGGACGCCCTTCTCGCTGATCTCCAACCCGAGCCCCGAGATGAGCTGGCCGTCCTTGAGCCACGCAATGGGAAACCGCTTGCGGATGCGGTCGGCGCCTCGCCGGTCCGCCTTTCCGCCGCCACCAAGGCGTTTCACCAACTCGTTGAGCATCATCGCCCTCCGCGATGGCCGTGGAGCCGCTATCGCGAAGAGCGCCGGGTGCTCGTCACCTTTGAAGGGATCGAAGCCGCGGGGAAGTCCACGCTCATCGCTGCGTTGGCTAGCGAGCTTACGTCCCGCGGCGATGTCGTCCTGGTCACCAGGGAACCGGGTGGTACGCCTCTCGGCGATTCTTTACGCGGAGTTTTCCTGGACCCGACGTTTCGGATCGATCCGGTCGCCGAGGTGATGCTCATCAACGCCTCGCGGGCGCAGCTGGTGGCGGACGTCATCGCGCCCGCGCTCAAAGAGCGCACCGTCGTGCTGTGCGACCGGTTCTTCGACGCCACGGTCGCCTATCAAGGCTACGGCCGCGGGCTCGACGTCGAAGCGGTCCTCGAGATCTGCCTCGCGGCGACGCATCGCATCGCGCCGGAGCTCACGTTCCTCATTGACTTGCCCGTCGCGCTGTCGCGGGCGCGCGTGCGAGCGCGCGGCGGCGCCGACCGGCTCGAGCGCGAGGGCGACGCCTTTCACACGAACGTCCGCGAAGGATACCTGGCGCTCGCGAAGCGGTTTCCGGGGCGGTTCGTGGTCCTGGACGGAACGCAGCCGCCCGACGTGCTCGCGGCCGCGGCGCGCGAGACGTTCGAGCAGCGCCGCGCGCTCAAGAGCGTGCTGTGATCGACGGCATCTTCGACGTGATCGGCGCGGCGGGACCGCGCTCGTTCTTCGAGCACCTCACCGCCGCGACGCTGTCGCACGGCTATCTGTTCACCGGACCGCAAGGCGTCGGCAAGAAGAGCTTCGCGCGCGCGGTGGGCCGCTCGCTGCTGTGCGTCACGCCCAAACGCACGCTGCTCGGCTGGTGCGGCACGTGCAGCGGCTGCACGCGCATCGACGCCGGCTCGCATCCGGACTTCTATTTTTCCGAAGGCCAGCTCAAGATCGGCGACCGCGACGGCAGCGGTTTTCACGAGAGCGACGAGACGACCGCGCGCGACCTCGTGCGGCAGCTTTCGATGCATTCCTACGCCGGCGGCAAGCGCGTGTTCGTGCTCGGCGACGCCGACTTCACGCGCGAGGCCGCGAACGCGCTGCTGAAGTTCTTCGAAGAGCCGCCCGCCGACGTGCTGCTCGTCGTGACGACGAACGCCCTCGGCCGCGTGATGCCGACCATTCGGTCGCGCCTCGTCGAAGTGACGTTTCCGCTGCTGTCCGAGGACGAGGTCGTGCAAGTGCTCGAACGGCACGGAACCGCGCGGGAGGAAGCGCAGCGCGCGGCGAGCTTCGCGAACGGCAGCGCTGCGCGCGCGCTGGCCTACCTGGACGAAGGCGAAGGCGCGACGCGCGATGCGGCGGTCGAATGGTTCTTCGCGGCCGCGCTGGGAGCCGAAGCCGACGCGACCGGCTGGGCGACGCGCCCGACGCTCGAAGCGGGTCTCGAAACGGTGAAGACGCTCGCGCGCGACTGGATCGCGCTCGGCTTCGGCGGCAGCGTTCCGCTGCTCGCGCGCGATCAGCGTTCGCGGCTGGAAGAGCTGCCGCGCCGCGAGCCCGCCGCGTTCGCGAAGATGCTTTCGGCGATCGGCGACGCGGAGCGCATCGCGCGCACGAACGTCAGCCCGCCGCTCGTCGCGGACATCGTCCGCATGGCGCTCGCACCGTCGTCGCGCTGAAGCCTACCAGCGGCGGGTGAATGCACTGTCGGTGTACGTCTTGGTGATGATCAGCGCGATGTAGGCCAGTGCGATCGCCTGCAGGAGCGCTTGGATCAGCAAGCCCACGATGCTGCTGCCGCCGATGTACGGGAACAGCAGCGTCCAGAGCCACGTCGCCGCGTACGGAACAGCGAGCTGCAGCAGCAAGAACGACACGACCGCCGCCCCGATCGCGGCGGCCGGCGACGCGCGCACGCGGTCGATGGAGAGCTGGATCGCCGCGCCGCCGGGGCTCCCGCCCACCGCGGCGGCCGGGATCGCCCAGATCAGAAACACGGCGGCCGCGACGAGCAACAGCAGCGCCAGGACGCTGAAGCCGAGGACGTAGAGCGGGATGACGCTGCCTAAAAGCGCGCCGGCATATTGCGCGACGGCGAAGATCAGCGTTACGCCGAGCGCCGCCATCAGCAGATCGCCGCCGCGGCGGCGCGCTTCGCTCCAGCCGCTCTCGAACGACGCTTTTCCGTGGCGCCACGCATCGTCCGCCATCAGGCACGCGGCGCCCAAACCGAACAGCTGCAGCAGCAGCACGATGAAGCCGCTCAGGCCGCTCGTCGCACCGCCGATGACGCCGCCGCCCGACGCGGACGTCATCAGCCCGACCAGCACGGCGATCACCGCCATCAGCAGCGGAATGACGGCGATCGCAGGATTGCGCAGCAGCAGCGGCACCGCCTTCGCGTAGACACCGATGCCTGCGTCCGGCGCCGTGCCGCGCATGCTATGCGCGAGCGCCCGACAGCGCGCTGCCGCACGAGCACGTGCGCTCGGCCGGCGTGTCCGCGATGATCTTGAAGATCGCGTTCTTCACGCGCTCGTTGTTGCTCGCGAACACCTGCATCACTTCGTGGTGCGACACGGGCTGCACGCCGGCTTGGCCTTCGAGACCCACGTCATAGTCGGTGATCAGCGAGATGTTCACGTAGCACATCTCGAGCTCGCGCGCGAGATACGACTCGGGATAGTTGGTCATGTTGATGACCTCCCAGCCCAGCGAGCTGAACCACTTCGATTCCGCGCGCGTGGAGAAGCGCGGGCCTTGGATGATGACGATCGTGCCTTTGTCGTGCGTGTCGATGTCGAGGCTGCGCAGCGCGTCCACCGCGATCGGCCGCAATTGCGAGCAGTACGGATCGGCGAACGACACGTGCGTGGTGACGGGGCCGTCGTAGAACGTGTCCTTGCGGCCGCTGGTGCGGTCGACGATCTGGTCGGCCACCACCATCGAGCCCGGTTTCACGTGCGCCTGCAGCGAGCCGCACGCGGTGGGCCCGATGATGCGGGTGACGCCGAGCGCCTTCATCGCGAACGCGTTCGCGCGGTAGTTGATCGACTGCGGGGGATAGCGGTGATCCTTACCGTGCCGCGGCAGGAAGGCGACTTTTTTGCCGGCGATCTCGCCGAGCGCGATCTTGTCGGACGGCAGCCCGTAGGGCGTCTCGACCCAGATTTCGCGCGGGTTCTCGATGAGCGAGTAGAACCCAGACCCGCCGTAAACGCCGATATCGGCGCGTTCGTCCGTCGTGTACATTGCGACGCGCTAGTTTAGACGGAGGCCGCGCTCAGCCTTTCAGTCCATGAAGTCGGAAGGCTTCAGCTCTTCGATGAACTTCTTGAACTTGAGCGGGTCTTCGGGCTCCGCGTTCTTGTCGGCGACCGTCTCCTCGAGCGCGATCTTGTCGCTCACGAAGATGGGCGCTTGCATGCGCAGCGCGAGGGCGATGCCGTCGGACGGGCGCGCGTCGATCTCCTGAACCTCGCCGTTCGTGCGCACGATCAGCTTGGCGAAGAACGTCGAGTCCTTGATGTCGTGGATGACGATCTGCTCGAGCTTGGCGGAGAGCGATTCGAGCAGCGTGCGCATGAGGTCGTGCGACAGCGGGCGCGGCACGGCGGTCCCTTCGAGCGCCAAAGCGATCGCCGTGGCCTCGAACGGCCCAATCAGGATCGGAAGGTAGCGCTTGCCCTCGAGATCCTTGAGGATCACCACGGGGTCGTGCGTGAGGAGATCGATCCCGAGCTTGTCGACCTTCATCTGCCGCATCAATCGCTACTCCGGGGGCTCGCGCTGCAACTCCTCCGCAGAGAGCGCAGGCGATTCCGGCGGTGTCACGTACCATGCGGCTCCGTGGCATTGTCGTGCGGTATCGTCGGGCTTCCAAACGTCGGGAAGTCCACCATCTTCAACGCGCTGACGCGCTCGGCGCAGGCGCTCGCGGCGAACTACCCGTTCGCGACCATCGAGCCCAACATCGGCGAGGTTCCGGTCCCCGACCCTCGGCTCGGCGTCCTGGCCGAGTTGAGCGCGTCGCAGAAGATCGTGCCGGCGACGATGCGCTTCGTGGACATCGCCGGGCTCGTGCGCGGCGCGGCGAGCGGGCAGGGGCTCGGAAACGCGTTTCTCTCGCACATCCGTGAGACCGACGCCGTCGCGATGGTGGTGCGGTGCTTCGAAGACTCCAACGTCACGCACGTCGAGGGCGATCCGGATCCGCTGCGCGACATCGAGATCATCGACATCGAGATGTCGCTGGCCGATCTGGCGTCGCTGCAGAAGCGGCGCGACAAGCTGCAGCGCGAGGTGCGCGCCAATCCGAAAGAAGCGCCGCGGCTCGAAGCGCTCGACCGTTTGATCGGCGCGCTCGAAGCGGGCAAACCCGCGCGCGTGTTCGCCCCCGGCTCACCGGAAGCGGAGATCGCGCGCGAGTCGTTCCTGCTCACCGCCAAACCGATGCTGTACGTCGCGAACGTCGACGAAGCGCAGATCAAAGCGCCGGGCCCGATGGCGCAAGCCGTGTTCGCGCACGCGAAGGCGGAGAACAGCCGCGCGATCGCGTTCAACGGCAAGATCGAGTCGGAGTTCGCCGGCATGAGCGACGAGGACGTGGACATGTTTCGCGGCGACTACGGCATCACGTCGGGCGGCCTCGACCGTCTGATCGTGGAGGCGTACGATCTGCTCGGCCTGATGACGTTTCTCACCACCGGCGAGAAAGAGACGCGCGCGTGGACGATCGACAAGGGCACGAAAGCGCCGCAAGCCGCGGGAAAGATCCACACCGACATCGAGCGCGGTTTCATTCGCGCGGAGATCGTCTCGTACGCCGACTACGTGACGTACAAAACGATGGACGCGATTCGCGCGGCCGGCAAGCTGCGTTCCGAGGGCAAGGACTACGTGATGCAGGAGGGCGACGTCGTCGAGTTCCGCTTCAACGTCTGACGCCGCCGCCCGTCCCGGTCAGGTGGTGGAGATGTCGCCGCCCGGCGGGGGATATGGTGCGCTTGGCGGGGGCGCGTAGCCGCCGCCGGCGCCGGGATAGCCGCCGCCCGCCTGAAGCGCGCGGAGCTGGCGCTGGATCGGCCATTCGGTGAACGCGAGGATGATGATGAGCGCCAATCCTCCCAGACCCGGAACGAGGATGAGCAGCGACAGCCATGGGCTGTAGCCCGTCTTCTTGAGGATCAGGTAATAGATCCCGACCATCACGACGAGAAGGATGAGCCAGAAGATCAGGATGCCGCCGCCCATCATGGCGGCGACAGCGCCTGCGGTGGCATCGGAGCTCGAGGAGCTGGATTGCGCGAGTAACTGCATGGTCGCCGTTTCGCGCGCACCAAGCGAGCGCACCTGCCTCGGCTAGGGGATGAACCGTGTATCCAACAGTTCGTCCGGTTCGCCAAATGGCGAGTTGGAAGCCAGGGGTTTTTGCACAATGTCCTAAAGGTGCCGGACGGCTCAGGAGGCCATTTCTCGATGTCCACAGCCGTTTCGGGTACGACCGCCGTGCGCGAGGTCAGCGTCTTCGGCGATGCGATCGCGTATTTCAACGAAGCAGCGGCGCTGCTCAACCTCGACCCGGGGATCAAGGCGATCCTCACCCATCCGTCCCGCCAGATCATCTTCTCGATCCCGTTCCAGCGCGACAACGGCGGCATCGAGGTCTACACCGGGTACCGCGTGCAGTACAACTTCGCGCGCGGGCCGGCGAAGGGTGGCATTCGCTTCCACCCCGGCGTCACGCTCGACGAGGTGACCGCGCTCGCGTTCTGGATGACGTGGAAGTGCGCCGTCGTCGATCTGCCGTTCGGCGGCGGCAAGGGCGGCGTCACGTGCGACCCGTCGACGCTTTCGATGTCGGAGATCGAGCGCATCACGCGCCGCTATGCCGCGGAGCTGGTCGAAGTGATCGGGCCCGACAAAGACGTTCCCGCGCCCGACGTCAACACGACGCCGCAGCACATGGCGTGGATCATGGACACGTACTCGATGCACGTGCGCCAGAACACGCCGGGCGTCGTCACCGGCAAGCCGCTCGAGATCGGCGGGTCGCGCGGGCGCGTCGAAGCGACGGGGCGCGGCGTGTCGATCGTCGCGCTCGACGAGATGGCGCGGCTCGGCATCGATCCCAAGGGTGCACGCGTGATCGTGCAAGGGTTCGGCAACGTCGGGGGCATCGCGGCGAAGATGTTTCAGGACGCGGGCTGCACGATCATCGGCATCTCCGACGTCACCGGCGCGTACGTGAACACGAACGGTATCGACGTCGACGGCGCGATGGCTTATGCGCAAGAGCATCATTCCCTCGACGGGTATCGCGGCGGCGACAAGATGTCGAACCAGGCGATGCTCGAGGTGGAGTGCGACGTGCTCGTCCCCGCCGCTTTGGAGAAGGTGCTCAACGTCGACAACGCTTTGCGCATCAAGGCGAAGCTGATCGTCGAGGGGGCGAACGGGCCCACCACGCCTGAGGCCGACCATATCTTCGCGAAGAACGGGATCGTCGTGATTCCGGACATCGTGGCGAATGCCGGCGGTGTGACGGTGTCGTATTTCGAGTGGGTGCAGGACAGGCAGGGGTACTTCTGGCGTGAGTCCGAGGTGAACGCGCGGCTGCGGGAGGTCTTGATCGACAACTTCGGCGTGTTGCGCGAGATTGCCGCGTCCCGTGGGATCACGTATCGCACTGCGGCTTATATGGTGGCCATTGATCGGGTGGTCAAGTCGCTCAAGTTGCGTGGGGTGTACGCTTAGGCGCGGTTCTTCGGTTGTGGCGGTCGCGGGACGCGGCGCACCACCGTGACGGACACGAAAGGCCCGGGCATCCTGCCCGGGCCTTTCTCGGTCTTCGCATCGCTTCCGCGCATCCTGCGCACGCTCGCTCACACGGTCCGTCACGGTCGTGCGCCGCGTCCCGCGACATGGTCGAGATGGTAAACGCGCGCCGCAGCAGTGTCTATTCCACCCATTGTTCGGACCAGGCGCCGATCGTGCAGATTATTTCGCTTAGGCTTCGGCCGCATTCCGTCAGCTCGTAGGTTACTCGGATTGGGCGGTCTTGGGAGACCGTTCTCGTTACCAGGCCTTCACGTTCCAGTTCTCTCAGGCGTTCCGTCAGAAGGCGGTCGGAGAGGTTTGGGATTGCTGCTAGGATCTCGTTGAAGCGAGCTGGTCCGCTTACCAGCAGGCGCAGAACGGCGCCTATCCAGCGGCGGCCGATCAGCTCGATCGCGTACTGGAAGCGCGGGCAGAACGGGCTCAGGCCGTCCGTATGTTGTTCGCCCGAGGGGGCGGCTGGTTGGGTGCGAAGTTGCATATTTTATCTCAGTAGGCTACTTGACGTAAGTGTACCACGGTGCTAGGATATGGTCTACCAACTACACTTTGTAAGTAACGAACGAAAGCCACATATCATCATGGAAATCGCGCTTCCTCTCCTCGTCATCCGGCTCGTCATCGGGCTCGGGTTCGCCGCGCATGGCGCGCAGAAGCTCTTCGGCTGGTTCGGCGGGTATGGCATCGCCGGTACCGGCGGGTTCTTCGAGACGCTCGGGTTCAAGCCGGGGCGCTTCTTCGCGGCCGCGGCCGGATTCAGCGAGCTCGCCGGCGGCCTCCTCATCGCGGCGGGCCTGGGCGGCCCGGTCGGTGCGATGTTCGTCATCGCCGCCATGCTCGTCGCGCTCGTGGTCGTGCATCTGCGCAACGGGTTCTTCGCGACCTCGAACGGCGTCGAGCTCCCGCTGCTCTACCTGCTGGTCGCGCTGTTCTACGCCTTCGGCGGCTATGGGCCGCTGAGCATCGATGCCGTGCTTGGGATCGCGGGCGTCTGGAGTGCCGGCCTCATCTGGGGCGTCGTGATCCTCGGCTTCCTCGGCGGGCTCGGGAACATCGCCGTTCGCCGCAAGACGCCGGCCCCGCCGGCACCGGAGACGCTAGATCCGGCGGTCTAGCTTCTGGACCTCGGAGGCGCGCATCGGCGGCACGACCTGCTCCATGCTCGCCTCTTGGGTTTCGCCGCCGGCCTCCTCCCACGCGGCGTAGCCGCCCTCGAGGATCCGCACGTCGGTGAAGCCGTTCTGCGCTAGTTTTTCGGCGATCTGACTCGTCAGGTCGCCGTTGCCTTTTTCGTCGTACAGGATCACGGGCTGGTCCGGGGCGATCGGGATCGCGAGGTGCTCCGGGGTCAGCAGGTCGTGGGGGCGGTAGCACACCGCGCCGCGGATCTCCGCGTGGCCTTGGTGCTTTCCGACGTTGAGAATCGTCGCGGCGGTGCCGGTGAGCGCGCGCAGTTGGTCGACCGTGATCTCCATCGGAGACACTCTACCCGGCCGGTGCGGCAACCGAACGACCGGGCGGCGTCGTCCGGTGAAAGACGGGTTGCGGACGGTTGCTCGATACGTACATTGTGCGAGATCACCGCCGCATGCTCTGCGAGGGAAGTATTCCGCGCGCCGCGCACCAGTTCGGCATGCAGGTGTTTCTTCGTGTTCTGGGCTTCGCCGCGTGTGCTTTGCTTGTCGTACCCGGCGCGAGCAGCGCGCAGCAAGCGCCCATCTCCGTTGCGCCGATCGCGTTCACGCAGCGCACGCTTGCGAACGGATTGCGGGTCGTGATCGCGGAGGATCACCGAACGCCGACGGTTGCGATCGACGTCGGTTACGACGTCGGCGGGAAGAGCGATCCGGCGGGGCGCTCGGGGTTCGCGCATCTGTTCGAACATCTGATGTTCAAGGGCACGGCGAACGTCAAGCCGGAGTCGATGGACCGCTTCACGGAAGACGTCGGCGGCTACAACAACGCCTACACCGCGCAAGACATCACGAACTATTACGAGATCGTGCCGAGCAATCACCTCGAGCGGCTGCTGTGGGCCGAGGCGGACCGGATGGTGAACCTCACCGTCGACCAGCCGAACTTCGTCACGGAACGCAAAGTGGTGATCGGCGAGTACGACCAGCGCATCTTGTCGAGCCCGTACGGCATGCTGTTCGAGCTCGTGAACCGCGCGTACACCACGCATCCGTACAGGTTCGGCGTCATCGGCAATCCCGACGAGCTCAACGCCGCGTCGCTCGCGAACGTGATCGCGTTCCACAGCACGTTCTACCGGCCCGACAACGCGACGCTCGTGCTCGTCGGCGACCTCGACCCCGCTCAAGCCAACGCGTGGGTCGACAAGTATTTCGGGCCGTTGAAGAAGCCGTCCGCAGCGATTCCGCGCGTGACCGCCGTCGAGCCCGTGCAGACGAAGCAGCGGCGCATCGCGTACACCAGCAAGAGCGCGCCGCTGCCCGCCACGCTGATCGCGTACCACATTCCGGCGGAGCGGTCCGCCGACACGCCCGCGCTCAACGTGCTCGAGACGTTGCTCGGCAGCGGGCCGAGCTCGCGCTTGCGCGTCGCGCTCGTCGATACCGGGATCGCGTCGCAAGCTGCCGCCAACGCGGACACCCGCCAGCAGGCCGGTTTGTTCGACGTCTTCGCGATCGCGAACGCCGGCAAGAGCACGGGCGATCTGGAGGCAGCGCTCGCGCAGCAGATCGCGCGCGTGCGCGACGAGCCGGTGCCGGCGGCGGAGCTCGAAAAGGCGAAGACGCAGGCGATCGCCACGCTCGTCCGTTCGCTGCAGACGCACGACAACGTCGCGCAGGCGCTCGTTCGCGCTGCCGTGCTCGACGGCGATCCCGGGCTGGTGAACCGTGCCGCGCCGGAGTACGCGCGCGTCACCGCCGCCGACGTGGAGCGCGTCGCGCGCAAATACCTCACGGTTGCGAACAGCACCGTCGTGGCGTATCAAACCGCCGCTCAGTCCACGGGAGCCGCGAAGTGAAGCGCGTGAACGTCCTGGTCTCGACGGCGTCCGCTGTCGTCGTGCTCTTCGCGGGCGGCATTGCGCTCGCACAAGAGAGCCAAATCGTTCCGGGCGCCAAGTCCACGCCGCCGCCGCCCGGGCCGCAGCGGCCCGTGCAGTATCCGGCGCCCGTCGCCACGACGCTGCCGAACGGTTTGCGCGTGCTCGCCGTGCGCGTTCCCGGCAGTGCGCTCGTCGCGGCCGATCTTGCCGTTCCGGGCGGTGCCGCCGCGGATCCCGACGCGATGCCCGGTGTCGCGTCGCTCACCGCATCGCTGCTCACGCGCGGCACGTCCAAGCGATCGGCGAAAGACATCGCGAGCACGTTGGACACGCTGGGTGCGACGCTCATCGCCGCCGCAACTACCGAGCGCAGCGACGTCACGACGGATGCGGTCGCGGCGCGCTTTGCCGCGGCGCTCGCGATCTTCGCGGAGGCTGTTCGCGAACCGGCGTTTCCGGCCGATGAGGTGACGCTCGCGAAGCAGCGCGCGACCAGCAACGTGGCGTTGCAGAGCGGATCGCCGGCCGGATTGGCGGCGCTCGTCGCGCAGCGCGCGCTGTTCGGCGGCGCGTTCGGGCGGCCGGTGTCGGGCACCGCGCGTTCGATCGCCGCGATCGACCGCGACGCGGTCGTCGCATATCACCGCGCGCACTATCGTCCCGACGGCGCCATCTTGACGATCGGGGGCGATCTCGCGCCGGCCGATGCGTTCGCGCTGGCGCAGACGGCGTTCGGATCGTGGAGCGCTGCGCCGGGAGCCGACGCGACGGTGGCGCCGGCAGCTGCCGCTACGCCGCGCACCGTTGTCGTGGATCAGCCCACTGCGGGGCGCACCGCGATCGTCGTTGCGCACACCGGGCCGTTGCGCGGCGCGTCCGACTGGGCGGCGGCGTCCGTCGCGAACGCGGTGCTGTCGGGTTACTCCGGAAGGCTGAACGAAGAGATTCGCGTGAAGCGCGGGTTGTCGTACGGCGCGAACTCGAGCTATCAGACCGGGCGCTATGCGGGCAGCATCGTCGCGAGCACGCTCGTCGAGCACGCGAAAGCGGCCGATGCGCTCGACGTGATGCTGTCCACCGTGGCGTCGCTCGGGGCGTCGCCCGCGAGCGCGGACGAGCTCGGAACGCGGCGCACGTCGCTGCTCGGCGGCATCGCGAGCTCGGTGGAGACCACGAGCGGGCTCGTTCGCGCGATCTCCGCCAACGCGTTCAACGGGTTGCCGCTCGACGCGCTCACGTCGAGCAACGCGGCGCTCAACGCGGTCGATCCGGCGGGCGTGAGCCGTTTCGCCGCCGCGTCCTTTGCGAGCGCGCCGACCATCGTGCTGGTCGGCGACGCGTCGAAGTTCGTCGACGCCGTTCGCAAGGCGCATCCCGGCGTGGTCGTCGTGAAGGCCGCCGACCTCGATCTCGCGAGCGCTACGCTGACGCGCTAGCCCGCGTGCGCAGGCGCAGGCCGCTCGCGATCGTCGCGACGCCTGCGCTCGCGCATGCCAGCCAGAGCACCGCGGGCGCCGCGTGCGCGACGGCGTCGTGCGGGGCCGCACCGCCTGTGGCCGAGGCGCCGAACACGCCGAACACGATGGCGACCACCGCCGTGCCGGCGGTCTGCCCGCCGACGCGGATCGCGGCGAGGATGCCGGCTGCGCTCGCGCTCTTCTCGCGCGGCGCGCTGCCGATCAGCTCGCGGTTGTTGGGCGACTGGAAGAAGCCGAAGCCGAGCCCGCACACGATGCCGCGCAGCACGATGTCGGCACCGGTCGGGTCCGCGGGCATCGTTGCGTACAGGCCCAGGCCGAGCGCGAACACGCCGAGGCCGATCGTCGCGAGGATGCCGGCGGCGACGCGGTCGGCGAGGTAGCCCGCGACCGGGGCGACGATCGCGGTCGCGAGCGGCCACGACGTCAGCAAAAGGCCGGACTGCAGCGGCGTGCGCGCGAGCGCGAGCTGAAACACGAACGGCAGCGCGACGAACGCGAGCCCCTGCGCGGTGAACGTCGCGAACGACGTCGCGCCGGCGAACGAGAACGCCGGGATGCGGAAAAGATCGAGCGCGATCATCGGCTGCGGCAGCGTGAACTGGCGCCGCACGAACCAGATTCCCGACGTGATGCCGATCCCCAAGCGCAGCACGATCGTCCACCACGGGTCGGCGCGCGCGAAGCCGTCCAGCCCCCACACCGTCAGCGCGAAGCCGAGCGCGCTCGTGATCACGCTCGGGATGTCGAGCCAGCCGCGGTTGCGCTCGTTGCGCGGCAGCGCGCGGTTCATCAGAATGTTCACGACGCCGAACGGGACGTTGATCGCGAACAGCCACGGCCACGGAAGTACCGCGAGCATCAGACCGCCGAGCGCGGGTCCCGCGGCGGAGCTGGTGGCGACGACGAACGAGTTCAGGCCGAGCGCGCGCCCGAGCTGCGCGCGCGGGAAGATGTCGCGCAGCAGCGCCGGCGATATCGCCATGATCGCCGACGCGCCGAGCCCCTGGAATACGCGCGCCGCGATCAGCAGCGGCAGCGAGTGCGCGAGCGCAGACGCCAGCGATCCCGCAACGAAGACGATGACGCCGGCACGGTACACGCGCGACGGCCCGCGCAGCTGGCCCAGCGCGGCGAACGCGAGCAGCGACGCCGTGACCGCGAGCTGAAAGCCGTTGATGATCCAGATCGACTCAGCGGGCGCGGCGCCGAGATCGCGCGCGATCGTGGGCAGCGCGGTGTTGGCAATCGAGCCGTCGAGCACCGACATCGCGACGACGATCGCGAGCGCGGTATAAGCGACCCGCCGCCGCGGAAGCGGCAGGCCGTCGGAAAATTCGTCCTGAGCCGTGGTCAGTGCGCCGCTTCGAGCTTGGTGATGCGCCGCTCGTGGTCGTCGAGGCGTTCGTCCACGCCGTCGAAGCGCCGCATCACGCGCTGTTCGAACTGCGCGAACCGCTCGTGGGACTGCGCGAAGCGCTCGTCGATCCGCGCGAAGCGCTCGTCGATCTGCGCGAAGCGCCGGTCCACCTTGTCGAAGCCTTCCGCCATCGCTTGGTGGAGGCTTCGGAAGCCTTCGAGAATGATTTCGTCCGTCACGCTCTCATTTGACACGGTCGATGTTGCCGTCATGTTTCGGTCAGATGAACGCTTGTTCGGCGTGGTAGGAGCTGCGGGAGAGTGGGCTCGCGACGACCTGGACGAAGCCCTTTGCGTCGCCGAGCGCTTTGAGGCGAGCGAACTTGTCCGGGGTGACGAACTCCTCGACACGGAGATGGCGTTTGGTCGGCTGCAGATATTGTCCCATGGTGAAGATGTCTACACCGATCGCGCGCGCGTCGTCCATCGCCTGTTCGATCTCGGGCTCCGTCTCGCCCAGGCCGAGCATCAGCGACGTCTTCGTGTAGGTGACCTTGCCGGACGTCTTCGCGTGCTCGAGGATGCTCAGCGACTGGCGGTAGTTCGCGCGGCGGTCGCGCACGCTCCCCTGCAGGCGCGCGACGGTTTCGAGGTTGTGCGCCAGCACTTCGGGCTGCGCGTCGAGCACGATGTCGAGCGCCGCCAAGTCGCCCGCGAAGTCGCCGGTGAGGCACTCCACTTTCGCGCCGGGCACTTTCTTGTGGATCGCGCGCACCGTGTTCGCGAAGATCGCGGCGCCGCCGTCGGCGAGGTCGTCCCGGTCGACCGCCGTGAGTACGAGGTATTTCCAGCCCAGCTCCGCGACGGCTTGCGCCACGCGCTTCGGCTCCATCCAGTCGACCTCGCCCTTGGGCGAGCCGGTCTTGACGTTGCAGAAGTGGCAGCCGCGCGTGCACGTGTCGCCGAGGATCATGATCGTCGCGGTGCCCGCGCCCCAGCACTCGCCGATGTTCGGGCACATGGCCTCTTGGCACACGGTGTGCAAGTCGAGCCGGCGCACTTCGCCGAGTACGTGCTCGTACGACTCGCCCGACGGAAGCCGGACCTTCAGCCAGTCGGGCTTTCGTTTTGGCGGTTCGGGCGTGATCAGATCGATGGTCGTCATGCGGGCTCCGGGATAGGGTTCGACGGAAACGGAAGGGCCGCCCCCGGCGCGACGATCTCGCGCTGGAAGTCGACGCCGAACGCGCCTTCGAGCGCATCGAGCAGCGCGTCGCGCGCCTCGGACCACGACACCTCGCGGCCGGTTTGCGCGGAGATCGACGTGATGCCGAACTGCGGCGTGCCGCACGGCGTGATGAGCCGGTCGTAGTCGAGCGCGGTGCTCGCGTTCAGGGCGAGCCCGTGCAGCGACGTCATGCGCTTCACGGCCAGACCGATCGCGCAGATCGCGTCGTCGCCGACGTACACGCCGCGGTGCTCGCTGCGCGGCTGCGCCTCGATGCCGAACCGGTACAGCGCGCCGGTGACCGCGCTCTCGAGCGACGTCACGAGCGGCACGACTTCGCGAAAGCGTTCGAGTCGCCGGATCGGGTACACGACCACCTGCCCGGGACCGTGATACGTCACGTCGCCGCCGCGCTCGATCTCGACGACGTCGATTCCGCGCGATGCGAGCATGTCGCGCGGCAGGAGGACGTTCGACGCCTTGGCGTTACGGCCGAGCGTGACGACCGGCTCGTGCTCCACGACGATCCAGGCGTCCGGCTCGCGGCCCTCGGCGACGGCCGCGTGCAGCGCACGCTGAAGCTCCAGCACGGGCGCGTAGCGCCGGCGTCCGAGATCGAGCAGCCGCGCCCGTGTTGCCATGCCGCAGCTATGACCCGCCCGGCGGCTGATACGGTTGCCTGCACCGCACGTGCCCGGAGTCGCGAGCCGCTTGCGGGCTCGCATCAGAGCGAACGGATGAGCACGCGATCCGAGCAGGCGGTCAGAGCAGGCGGTACGCCGCGTACGCCAGGATGACGAGGATGACGGCGCGCAGCGGGCGTTCGTCGATCTTCGTGCAGAGGCGGCTACCGAGATAGACGCCGGGCAGCGAGCCCGCCAGCAGGCTCGCGGTGATGTGCCAGTCGACGTCGCCGAACCCCGTGTGGCCCGCGGCCGCGATCGGGACGATGATCGCCGCGAACGCGATCTCCGAGCCGATGAGCCGCTTGATGCCGAGCGACGGTACCGCGAGCAGCAGCAGCGGCAGCGTGACGGAGCCCGAGCCGATCGAGGTGATCGCCACCAGCACGCCGACCGTGAAGCCGATCGCGCCCGCTCTCCAGCGCGGCGGTTCGGACCGCGGCGCCGCAGCGGTTCGCTCGCGCCGTTGGAGCGCGTACAGCGCGATCATCGTGACGCACGCGCCCAGGATCGCGATGCCGATCGCGACGCGCACCACGTGCTGCAGCGTCGCCGCGGCGACGTGCGCGCGCAGCACGCCGAACACCGCGAGGCCGGCGAGCGAACCCGGTACGCCGCCGAGCGCGAGCGACGCCGTCAGGCGGCCGTCGACCGTCTTCTGGCGCGCGTGGACGAACGCGGCGAGCAGCTTCGTCGGCACGCTGTACATCAAGTCGGTGCCGACGGCCATCGTCGGCTTCACGCCGAGCAGCAAGATCAGGACCGGCGCCAGCAGCGAGCTGCCGCCGATCCCCGAGAGGCCGGTGATCGTACCGACGATGAACCCCGCCAGCGCGATGCGGGGATCCATCTGCGGCTAGACCGCGGCCGGCTGCTTCGCGGGCTTTGCGTTGAGGATGTGGATCGCTTTGCCGTGCATGAACTCCGCGGTGTCCATGATCGACTCGGTAAGCGTCGGGTGCGGGTGGATCGAGAGGCCGATGTCCTCGATCGTCGCGCCCATCTCCAGCGCGATCACTCCTTCACCGATCAGCGACTCCGCTTGCGGCGCGACGATGTGCATGCCCAGCAGCAGATCGGTCTTCGCGTCGCCGATGAGCTTGATGATGCCGTCCGTTTCGTTCATCGTGCGCGCGCGGCCGGACGCGATCAAGTTCATCTTGCCGACGCGCACGTCGTAGCCCGCGGCTTTCGCTTCTTCCTCGGACAGGCCGATCGTCGCGACTTCCGGATCGGTGTAGACGCAGTTCGGGATCGCGACGGGATCGAACGCGCTCGCGCGGTCGCCGGCGATCACTTCCGCGGCGACGACGCCTTCTTTCATCGCTTTGTGCGCGAGCATCGGCGCGCCGGTCACGTCGCCGATGGCCCAGATGCCGTCGACGCTCGTGCGGCGCTGCGCATCGACTTCCAGGAAGCCTTTGTCGGTCGTCTGCAGTCCCGCGGCGGCGAGGTTCAGCGTGTCGGTGACCGGTTTGCGGCCGACCGCGACCAGCACTTGGTCGAACGCGCGCACCTCGGGCTTTTTGTTCGTGAACTCGCCGTTGATCGTCACGTTCACGGCCTGCGGGCCCGTCTTCTCGACCGCTTCGACCTTCGTGTTCAGCGCGATCTCGATGCCTTGCTTCTTGAGGATGCGGCCGAGCGTCTTGGAGATCTCGAGATCCGTGCCGGTGAGCAGCTGCGGCATCGCCTCGACGACGAGCACCTTCGCGCCCATGCGCGCGTACACCGTCGCGAACTCAAGGCCGATCACGCCGCCGCCGACGATCAGCAGGCTCTTCGGAATGCGCTTGATGCGCACCGCGTCGTCGCTGTTGATGATCGTGTCGCCGTCGTGCGGCCACGCGCCGACGTTGATCGGCGCGCTGCCCGTCGCGATGACGATCGCCGGCGCGGTGTACTCGTCCGTCGCGCCGTCGCGCTTCTTGAGCGCGACTTTGTTCTTCGCGACGAACGACGCGTCGCCGTACGCGAACTCGACGTTGTTGGCTTTGAACAACTGCGTCACGCCGCCGACGTTCGCTTTCACGACCTTGTCGGCGAACGCGGCGACGCCCTCGCGGTCGACCTCGGCTTTGGGCACCTTCAGCCCGAGCGCGCCCGCGTGCTCGATCTGGCGCGAGATCTCCGCCACGTGCAGCAGCGCCTTGGTAGGGATGCAGCCCCAGTTGAGGCAGACGCCGCCGACCTCGTCGCGGTCGAAGCACACGACCTTCTTGCCGAGCTGGCCGAGCCGGATCGCGGCGTGATAGCCGCCCGGACCGGCGCCGATGACGAGCGCGTCGACCGTGTACGAAGCCATTGTGCGTGAGCTACTCCTGTGGGCCGGCGGGGCCGGCGTTTGACGTGGCGAGGGACCGTTTACCACGACCCCGGGCTCCGGAAAAGCGTTTCGCGCGTGCTTCGCGCCACGACCGCGGGAGCCCCGGGGTCGCGCCGGGAAACCGGCAGGTCGAAAGCTTGCGGGGGACGGCATGCGCTACGGAACGGTTCCGGCCTGGACGTTCATCATGCTCATCGTGTTGGGCGGGGCCTTCATCGCCGGCTCGGCCGCATTTTTGATCCTGACCCCCGCGCCCACCGGCGTGATCGTCGGGACGATCTGGATGGTGATGGGCGCCGGGATGGCGTTCTTCTCGCTCCGCGCGCTGCGCGGCCGGCGCGACGACGAACGCATCCGCCGCACCGGCACCGCGGCGACCGCGACGCTGGTGGGCGCGAGCATGACCGGCTTGACCATCAACAACATGCCGCAATGGAAGCTCGGCTTGCGGATCGACGGCGCGGGATCGCCGTACGAGACCGCGATCAAGCTCCTGACGTACAACCCGCCGCCGAACGGCACGACGATGCACGTGCGCGTCGATCCGGTCCGGCGCGACCACGTCGTGCTGACGGACGACGACGGCCCGGCTCTCGCGCCGGCGCCGATGGGCGTGGGCGGCGTGGCGCCGCAGGTCGAGGCCGCGATTGTGGCTGCGCTGCGCCAGGCCGGTTTGGGTGACGCCGGCACGACGTCCGCGCTGAACGCGGACGGCAGCCGCACGATCACGTCCACGACGTTCACCGCCGGCGATATGCACGACGCCGCGCCGAGCGCCGCCGAGACGGTGCGCCTGCTGGACGATCTCGATCGCATGCACGCGAGCGGGGCCCTCGGCGACGCCGAGTTCGAGGCGATCAAACGCAAGCTGCTCGGCGGCGAGTGAGGTGCGCTATTCGACGATGCCCGCGTGGGCGTACATCGTGCCGATCTGGCTCGGACTCGGGTTTATCGTCGGCGCGCTTTGTTTCATCGCGTTCGGACCGCAGCCGATGGCGCGGCCGATCGGCGCGATCTGGCTGGTGATGGACGCCGGGTTCGTGTTCGTCTGCGTGCGCGCGCTGCGCGGCCGCAAGGACGAGGAGAAGATCCGCGAGCACGGCGTGCGCGCCACGGCGACGCTGCTCGGCGCGAAGACGACGGGCGCGTTCGTGAACACGATGCCGCAATGGAAGTTCCGCCTGCGGATCGACGGGAACGGTCCGTCGTACGAGACGACGCTGCTCGTGCTCACGTTCAACCCGCCCGAGAACGGCGCGGCGGTCGACGTGCGCGTCGACCCGCAGCGCAAAGAGCACGTGGTACTCGCCGGCGCGGACGGCGACATCCCGGTGATCCAACCACACGCGCCGGATGCCACACCCGCGCAGGCGCAAGCGAATCAAAGCGGGATGACCGCGACCGCGAATCCCGACGGCAGCGTGACGTACACGTCGAAATAACGCGCGCGTCGCGGCATCATGAGATCGAGCGCGGCTTCGCTATTCCGGTTCCAGCACGGCGACCGGAAGCACCGCGAAGACGTCTGAGAGTTCGAGCGTTCGACGTCCGTCGTGTGCGCCGGTGTGCACGGTGCGGCCCGTTAGTACGTCGCGGTACGCC
>JAXDMB010000031.1:0-4893 GCA_034666325.1 Vulcanimicrobiota bacterium | reverse complement strand
CGAGCACGATGCGCGGCGCGCGACGGAACCGTTCGAACAAGCGGAAGACGTCCTTACAACGAGATTTGGGACCCGAGCCAGGTCGCCGTGGGCGACCGCCGGGTTGCTGATATGGGCGTAACGCGCGGCGTTGCGCCCGCGTTCCGGCACGAGGGTTACGACATGCTCCCGTCAGTGCCTTTAGGCACCGCCGGGCGCCAGCCTGGCGGCGCCCGCAGCAAAGCGAAGGGTTTTTTCAACTCACCTCCACGCCGTAGCGAAGCGGAGGCGTTGTCGGGGCGAAGCCCCGTCAGGGGTACTTTCGGACGATCGAGAAGGTGAATCCCTGCCGGTTTCCCACCGCCTGAATTCCTTTGAGCCGCTGGGTCGACACCGTGGACTGCGAGCCGTTGCCGTTCGCGGTGATCGCCGGGGCGCCGTTCTGCGCGAAGAAGCTGAACTGCACGGACGTCGTCGCGTCGGGCCGCGAAGTGAAACCGGCCGTGGTGCGCACCGGCGTCGAAAGCGTCTGGCCGAAGCTCGCGTACACGTCGCGCTTCCCGAGCTGTTTGAGCGCGTTGTAGCCGATGCCGCCGCCGTAGTCGACGGTCAGCTCGAAGTCCGTCAGCCCGAAGCGGCCGGTGAAGACCCGCTCGATCGGCGAGAGGAAGCGCTGCGTGAGCTGGCCGTTGAGCACGGAGAACGCCTCTTGGTTGAAGTTGATCACGCCGGCTTGGTAGGGCGTGACGCCGGGCGGCAGCAGCGGGTTGGACTCGCCGGGCGCGCCGCGCAGCGTCGTCCCGTTCGCCTGCTGGCCGAAGTTCACCGCGCCGAACAGCGACGCGTCGAGCAGCAGTCCGATGATCTGCTCCTGCGAGTACGGCGGGTTCGACGCGTACGTGATCGCGGAGCCCGTTCCGTTCGCGAGCTCGTCGGCGGGGCCGCTCACGCTGACCGTGATGTCGGCGCTGCCGACCGCGTTGCGCGACGGGTCGGGATCCGGATTCGTCACGTGCGCGTACGCGCGCAAGTCGATGTACGGCAGCACGCCGTTGGCCGGGTTGAACGCGACCGTCGCCTGCTGCACGCGGAACGCGCGGTTGTACGTGGAGAAGATTCCGCCCGGCGTCGCGGTCAGCACGCCCGCGAGCTTCGGCGACTTCAGGGTTCCGGTGAGGTCCAGCGTGCCGCCGGCGCCGACGTCGATGAACGGCGAGGTCGCCTGCACGCGCACGTTCTTGCCCGCGTGCGCGACCACGTTGAACGCGATGTTGAACGGTACGCCGCCGCCGTTCGCCGCGCCGCCGGCGGCGCCGCCGCTCGCGTTGCGGTAGATCGACAGGATGGGGATCGACGCGTTCGTCAGCGCGACGTCGCCCGAGAGAACGGGCATCTGCGTGCCGCTGCGCAGCTGCAGCGCGCCGTCCACCGTGCCGCGCCCGTACTGCGGTGAGTCGACGCGCGCGCCGTGTGCGGTCAGCGCGAGCGCGTAGTTGCCCGCGTGCGCGCCGGGAAACGGCAGATCGAACTGGCCGCTGCCGTCGAGCGTTCCGCCGCCGACGTTCGCGTGCAGCGCCTGCAGCGCGACGCTCGTCCCCAAGAACGCGAGCTGCGCGTTCGCGTTGGTGATCGCCGCACGGTCGAGCGCCGATACGTACAAGCCGTTCTTGAGCGCGGCGTTGCCCGCCACGCGCGGCGCGTCCATCGTGCCTTCGACCGCGAGCCGGCCGTCGAGCGTTCCGCCGAGCTTGGTCTGCGGACCGGGAACGAACGGTGCGAGCGGCGCGAGGTCGAGTCCCGCGATCGTGACCTGGAACGACAGCGCTCCGTTGCGCGTCACGCCGAGCGGCTGCAGCGCGAGCGGAAGCTGACCGGTCGCGACGACGTTGCCTTTGGCGAACGTCGCCTCGGCGTCGTTGACCTGCAGCGTCTTGCCGTCGTAGCTCACGCTGCCGAGCACGCGCGGAATCGCGAGCGACATATAGCGCGCGCTCGTCATCTCGAAGCCCATCACGGCGCGCGGCTTCGCGAACGTCCCGGTGATGCGCGCGTCGGCTTGCAGCGCGCCGCCGACGTCGTAGTGCGGGCCTTTGGGAAACACCGCGGCCAGCGCTTTCGTGACGTCCGGGGACTGCACGTGGATGCCGAGCGCGAGGGGGTCGGCGGTCGAAAAACCGACCGCGCCGTTCGCGTCGAAGCGCGCGAACCCCAGATCGAGCGCCGTGTTGGAGATTGCGATGTGCGCGCCGTCGCTGCGCGCGTGCGCCGTCGCGGACGCGACCTTGTAGCCGAACAGCGATCCGTTGCTCAGCGACGCGTCGCCGCTGACACCCAGGCGCGGCCAGCGCCCGGCCACCGAGCCGTTCGCGTCGACCTGGCCAAGGACGGGCGCGGTGATGCCGAACGGCGGAAGCCACGTCGCGAGATCGACGCGCTGCGCTTGCACGTTCGCGCGGTACGTCGCGTGCTGAAACGCGCGCACCGAATCGCCCGCCGCTGCGACGACGGAGCCGTTCGCGCGCACGGCGCCGTGCGCACCGCGCACGTTCAGCGCGGCGGCGACCGTCGTGCCGCGCTGCGACCACGTCGCGGCGGTGCTTCCGAACGTGAAACGGCGGTAGCGAAAGTTCTGCACGTCCACGTTGCCGCTGGTGCGCGTCGTCACGCCGTCGTTCGCGAACATCAGCGCGACGCGTCCGCTTCCGGCCAGCGTCTCGGCTTCGTCGAAGTAGTCGTCGAAATCGGCGAGGTTCGCGTCGGCGCTGCGCACGTCGACCGAGAACGCGCGGCGCGCGATCGACACGCCCGCGTCGAGCTGCGCGCGCGTCGAGCCGACGGTCACGACGCCGTTGCTCGCGGCCACCGAGCTCGGCGTGATCGCGACGCCGGCGCGCGCGTCGCGGAACGCCAAGCCGTTGTAGGAACCTTCGGGCACCGCCACGTCGCCCGCGACGCGGGGACGGGCGCCGTTTCCGCGCACGCGGACTCGTGCCGAAAAGCTGCCTTCGAGATATTTCACCGGCATCCGCAGCGCCCGGCGCATCTCGGCCACGTCTCCAATCGGCACGCGCGCGTCGAGGTCGTACGCCAGCGCGCCGGCGCCGGTAGCGCCGACCCCGTCCACCCGGCCGTCGAACGTGCCGTAGGTCGAGCCGAGCGCCGCGACGCCGCTCCGAATGCTCGCCGTCCCGTTCGCGAGCGCCAGGTCGGCACCGCCGCTCACCGGGTAGCCGGCAGCCATGCCGCGATCAAGCGCCACCAAGCCGTCGAACGACGGCGCGTGGCCGCGGATGTCGGCCAGCCCGTACAGCGAAAGCGTGCCGGCTTGCAGCGGCAGACCCGCCCCGCGCAGCGCGGCGACTGGGATCCCCGGCGCGGACACCAGGAACGGGCCGCCGGCATCGGCGGCGACGACCGGGCTGCCGCCGACCGAACCCCCGGCGGCCACGATGCGCACCGTCTTGCCGTCGACCGCCAGCGTGCCCTCGACGCGGTCGACCGCCACACCCCGAACGCTCGCGCCCGGCAGCTCGGCGCCGGTCGTCTGCACCACGATCCGGTTCTGCGCGATCGTCGCGCGGACGGGCCCGTGCACCGGGCCGTGCGCGCTCGCCTCGGAGGTGAACGGCCGCAACTGCTCGAGCCGCCCGTCGTAGCGGCCCTCGAGCGCGAACATTCCGTTGTCGTACGCGCCGTCGCCGGTGAACCGTCCCAGCGGTCCGTTGAGGTCGATCTGGCTGAGCCGCACGTCGGACAGCGAGCCGCCCAGGCGGACGCTGCCGCTGCCGAGCGCGTACGGGCCGTAGCGCAGCTCCCGGCCGCTGAGCACGCCGGCCAGGCCGAACGCATCCGGCGTTCCGCCGCCGGCGAAGTCGCCGTCGATCACGCCGGAGATCGGCGGCAGCCCGGCGATCACGGCGCCCGGCAGCGCGGGCGCTTTGCGAACGTCCGCGAGCCGGAAGCCGCGCGCGTGGAGCCAGCCGGCGCTCTGCGAGATGGGGCGCTGCAGCTCGAAGCCGCCGGCGAGCGACTCGCCGTTCGCGCGCGCGAACTGGAACGGCCCGAACTCGCCGACGCCGTGCGCGTTCACCGAGAACGTGCCGGCGCCGGTGGTGTGACCGACCGCGGCGACGGTTCCGCGCGCGCTGAACGCGTCGCCGGGCGGCTGCGTGAGCAGCACGGTCGCGATGACGTCCGCGTCCGGCGCGAGCACGCTCGCGTACGGCAGCGAGGCGCCGGGCCCGCGCGCGTTCAGCGCGATCCACACGTCGTCGCCCGCGTCGTTGAACAGCACGCGGCCGCCGATGGCGACCGCCGCGGTGCCGTAGCGGCCGCGAAGCCCGTTCATCACCACGGCGTTGTCGTGATAGTCCGCCACGCCGTCGAGGTCGTCGACCGGGAAACGGTCGTAGCTCACGTGCGGCGCGCGCAGATAGGTGCGGATCAGCGGCTGCGCCAGCCGCGACTCGAGCAGCGTCTCCAGGTGGACGCCGCCGCGCAGCGGCATCTTCGCCGAGAACCCGAACAGCGCGCGCAGATCGTGCAGGTCGCCGTTCGCGGCGAGCGCCATGCGAAACGACGGCGTCGCGAACAGGTCGTACATCGCCCCGCGGCCGTGCACCGGGACGCCGGCGGCGGTCGCGTCGAGCGACGTCGCGGCGAGCATCGTGTCGGTGATGACGAGCGGCGCGTTGACGTCGCGCAGCTCGTGCGCCAGCGCGCCGATGAAGATGCGGCCCTCGCGCAGGTCGGCGCGGCCGCCGAGCCGGTACGCGAACTCCTCGTTCGCTTTCGGCGCGAGCGCGTAGTAGCGCGCGTCGACGCCGTCGAGCACGCCGTCGTCGAAGCGAATCGCTTTGGAGTGGATGAAGAACCCGAGCGCGCCGCGCAGCGGGAGCTGCTTGGCGGTGATCG
>JAXDMB010000030.1:0-4424 GCA_034666325.1 Vulcanimicrobiota bacterium | reverse complement strand
ACGCCTTGGCGAAGCCCCAGACCTGCTTCTGCGTCGGCCCGCGCACGATCGGGACGTACACGTGGATGCCGCGGGACCCGATGGTCTTCTACATGCAGGGGATGCCCAGCCGCGCCAGCGCGTCGCGCACGACCAGGGCCGTCTCGAGCACGCGGGCGAAGGGGACTTGGGGTCTCCCGGCTGGCGCCTTGACCGGGTCGAGGTCGAAGTGCAGGTAGTCCGGGCGGTCGATGTCGTCGCAGCGCGAGTACCACTCGTTGAGGTCGATGCAGCCGAGGTTGATCAGCCACAGCAGGCTCGCGAGGTCGTCGATGATCGGGAACGCGATGACGCTGCCCGAGCCGTGCTCGATCGAGCACGTGCGCAGCCAGGGCGGCGCGTTGGACGGCGTCCGCTTCATGTAGAAGAACTCGCCGGCGGCGCCGTTGGGGTAGCGCTTCATCACCTGCGCGCGGTCTTCCATGTACGGCACCAAGAACGGCGCGACGTCCGCGTAGTACTGGAGCAGGTCGCCCTTGGTGATCCCGAGATCGGGCCAGAACGGTTTGCGCAGGTTCGTCAGCGCGACGTCCTTGCCGGCAGCGCGCACGACTGCGGCCTCGCGGTCGCGAGGGATCGGGAAGCTTCCGGGCTCAATCCTCGGGGTCGTGCTTCGCGTCATCACATGTAACCTCAACGGGATCCGGGCCGCCGCGCGCAAGGGCTTCTTCGCCTGGATGGACGCGCAGGACCCGGATGTCGTATGCCTTCAGGAAACCAAGGCGCAGGAGCACCAGCTCCCGCCCGAGGCGCTGGATCTCACCCGCTTCAACTATGCCTTCGTCGACGCACGGAAAAAAGGCTACAGCGGGGTGGCGGTCTACGCAAAGCAGCCGCCGGTCGCGGTGGTGCGTGGCCTCGGGATGGAAGACATGGACGCCGAGGGGCGTTTCGTGCGGATGGACTTCGAAGGCGGGCTGTCCGTCGCGTCGCTGTACGTGCCGTCGGGAACCACCGGGCCGGCACGCCAAGCGGTGAAGGAGCACTTCCTCGACCGCTTCATCGCGAACCTCGCGCAGATGAAGAACGAGGGGCACCCGTTCATCGTCTGCGGCGACTACAACATCGCGCATCTCGACATCGACGTGTTCAATCCCGCCCGTTGCGCGGGCGTCACCGGTTTTCTGCCGCAGGAACGTGCGTGGATGGACGACGTGATCGAGCGCGTCGGGTGGGTCGACGCGTTTCGCGTCGTGCGGCCGGACGACCTCAAGCAGTTCACGTGGTGGTCGGGTTGGAAGGGCGCGTGGGAGAACAATCTCGGCTGGCGCATCGACTACCAACTCGTGACGCCCGATCTCGCGCCGCGCGTGCGCGCGGCGTCGATCTATCGTGACGCGCGCTTCTCGGATCATGCGCCCGTCACGATAGACTACGACTTTTAAGCGCTGCGCCGGAGCGCGGCTAGGAGCTCTTCTTCTTGCGCCCGCCCGGGCGGCGCGGAACCTTCTTGCCGGAGCTGCGCGCCTCGGACAGCGCGATCGCGATCGCCTGCTTGCGGCTCTTCACCTTGCCGCCTTTGCCGCCGGGACCGCTGCGCGCTTTGCCGCGCTTGTACTCGTGCATCTCCTTGCGCACGGTGTCCGACGCGCCGCGGCTGTACTTGCGGCGCGAACCGGTGCTCTTCTTCTTGCGGCCGTTGGTGCTCTTCTTGCGCGCACCGGTTGTTTTCTTTCGTCCGCCGGTGCTCTTCTTGCGCGCGCCGGTTGCCTTCTTTCGTCCGCCGGTGCTCTTCTTGCGTGCACCGGTGCTTTTCTTGCGAGCGCCGGTGCTCTTGCGAGCCGTGCTCTTCTTGCGCGTCGTCGTCTTCTTGCGGCCGATCGCAGACTTCTTCCGGGTCGTCGTCTTCTTGCGGCCGGAGCTCTTTTTGCGGGACGTGGTCTTCTTGCGGCGCGTAGTGGTTGAACGGGCAGCCATCGGCAGTCCCTCCTTTGCATACCGAGTACCCGTGTTCGGGCCTGCTCGAACCCTGGGCGCCGAACGGCGGGATGCACGTGCGCGGCGAAGATGCGCGCGGTGTCGACCGATGGCGTTCACCCACCGCAAGGGAATGGGTCCGCGCGCCGTTCTCGATGCCAAGCGTGACGAGACGCGTCCGAAGCGCATCGCCGACTGCGTTGCGGCGATGCGCTCGCGCAAGCGCGCGAAAGGATCCCGATGATCGCGTTCGGCGCGCGCTTGCGCGGGTACCGGGCTGATATGGCAGATGAGCACCAGCACAAGAATCCGATCGACGCGCATCGCGAAGGGCTCGAGCAGCTCGAGCGCGCGCCGCACCACCAGACGACCGAACACGACAAAGGGCCGCACGCAACCGCGCCGCAGCCGACCGAGCCGCCGGGCGAACAACACCGCGGCGGGCCGCTCCCGTATCAGAAACGCTGACCGGCCGCTCGCCGCATGCACCGCGAATGAACGGCGCCTGAGAGCGGTCGATCCAGCGAAACAGTGTCATCGCGGTTCGGGTTGTAGAATCGCAATGACCAACACCATCCGCACCGCAGTCGCCGCCGCGGGAATTCTCGCGACCGCCGCGCTGCCGCTCGCGTCGCAGGCAGCGAGCACCACGAACGCTGCGCCCCAGCGCTACACGCTTCAGACGCAGCTCACCGACAGCCACCACGTGGGGGCATACGAAGGCACGCTCGCGCTCACGATCTATCCCAGCGGAATCGTGCAAGGCACCTACCGCCCGGCCGACGGCGGCTATTCGTCGGTGACCGGCGGCTTGACCGGCAAGGACATCTGGCTCGATCTCGGCCAGCACGGCCGGCTTCACCTCACCGGCACGTTCGAGAACGGCGTCCTCAAGACGGTCGCCGCCATCCCCGGTCCCGACGTCTACGAGTTCGATTCCGTCGCGGTCACACGGAACGGCTGATCGATGCGGGTGACGCCGTGATGCGCACGGCGTCCGCGACGTACTCCACCGCCGACGCGACGCACGCCTCGACGTCGTAGCGCTCGGTGTCGAGCACGAGATCCGGTTCCACCGGAACGTCGTACGGCGCGTCGACGCCGGTGAAGCCGATGATCTCGCCGGCTCGCGCGCGCTTGTAGAGGTTCTTCGGGTCGCGCGCCTCGCACGTCGCGACCGACGCCGCGACGTACGCTTCGTGAAACGGCTCGCCGACGATCGCGCGTGCGCGCGCACGGTCCGCGGCCGCCGGCGACACGAGCGAGATCAGCGCGACGGTTCCCGCGTCGGCGAGCAGCTTGCCGACCTCCGCGACGCGGCGAATGTTCTCGCGGCGGCCCTCGTCCGAGAAGTCGACGTCGCTCGTGAGCCCGGTGCGCAGCGTGTCGCCGTCGAGCGCGTACACGTGGTAGCCGCGCCGGAACAGCTCGCGTTCCACGCGCATTGCGATCGTGGTCTTTCCCGCGCCCGGCAAGCCCGTCAACCAGAAGACGAGGCCGCGATGCCCGTTGCGCTGCGCGCGCGCGGTCGCGTTGATCAAGTGCGCCGATGCGAACACGTTCGCGCCCTGCGGCTGCAGCTTCACGGCGTGCGCGGCGGCGATCGGAACGCCCTGGCGCGCGATCGCGCAGCGCTCGTCCTCGTCGAGCGCGATCGGCACGGCGGTGCGCAGTGCGAGCGCGTACACCGTTCCGCGCGACGCGATACCGTGCTCGGCGGCCTGCAGCGTGCGCGGGTCGATCGCCTCCAGAATGCCGACGATCCGCGCGGAGACGTCGGCGCTGCCGGCGCGCAGCCGCACCGTCTCGTCCGCGTGCGGCGGCTCGCGGTCGAACCAGCACGCGCGCACGTGCAGGGAGCGCACCGTCACCGGCACGTCCTCGTCGTGCGACAGCAAGTCGCCGCGGTCCACGTACACCGGTGTGTCGAACACGACGCCGGCGTGATCGCCCGGGCCCGCGAACGGCACGTCTGCAGGCCACGCGCGCAGCGCCGCAACGCGTGCGGTCTTGCCGGACGGCGAGATGCGCAAGAGATCGCCCACGGCGACGCGCCCGGAGCGCACGGTGCCCGCGACGATCCGCTCGTCGCCGCGGCGGTAGACGTCCTGCACCCACAGGCGCAGCGGCTCGCGCTCCGCGGTCTCGCGGCGCGGCACGACGTTCGCGAGGAGTTCCGTGAGCGACGGGCCGCCGTACCACGGCGTGCGCGCCGAGCGAGACGCGACATTGTCGCCGTCGCGCGCGGACACCGGAACGATCGCGTTCACCGTCACGCCGACCGCTTCGAGCGCGGTGCGCGCCGCATCGCCCGCCGCCAACACGCGCGCGGGGTCGTCCACGGCGTCGATCTTGTTCACGGCCACCACCACGTGCGGCACGCTGAGCAGCCCGAGCAAATAGACGTGGCGGCGCGTCTGGTCCTCCACGCCGCGCTCCGCGTCGACCACGAGGATCGCCGCGTCGGC
>JAXDMB010000029.1:0-7812 GCA_034666325.1 Vulcanimicrobiota bacterium | reverse complement strand
CGCGGCGACGATCCAGCGCGTCGTCGACGCGCTGCTGTCACGCGGTGGCCGGATTCCGCGCGGCTATCTCGGCGTCGCGCTGCAAGCGGTGCAGGGCGGCGCGATCGTGCTCGGCGTGGAGCCGGACAGCCCGGCCGACAAAGGCGGCCTGATCGTGGGCGACATCATCGCCGCGATCGGCGGACAGCGCGTCGAAGATGCGGACGACGTGCACGCGCAACTCGGCGGCGCGACGGTCGGCGCAACGCTCGGCATCGACGTGCTGCGCGGCGGAACGCCGAAGCACGTCGACGTGATCCTCGGCGAGCGCCCGGAGGACGACTAGCGTGAGCGTTTCAGCAGACGTGCGGGTCGTCGCCGGCGGACGAGTGCACGGGGACGCGATCCAGGCTGATCTCGAAGCGCTCGCGGAGACGCTGCGCGCAAGCACGGTTGCGGTGCGGCTCGGGCGAGACGGCGCGGGCTCGGGCGTGATCTGGGCGAGCGACGGAGCGATCGTGACGAACGCGCACGTCGCGAGCCGCCCGCGGGTCGAGGTCGTGCTGAGCGACGGCCGGCGCTTCGATGCACGGGTGGAACGGCGGGACGCGCGCCGCGATCTGGCGCTGCTGCGCATCAACGCGAGCGGTCTGCCGGCCGCCGCGACGCGCGATCCCGGCGAATTGCGGACGGGTGAACTGCTCGTCGCGGTCGGACATCCGCTGGGGATACCGAACGCTCTCACCATGGGCATCGTGCACGCGCCGGTGGGCGACCGTCCCGGCCGATTCGTTCAAGCCGACTTGTGGCTCGCGCCGGGAAACTCCGGCGGGCCGCTCGCGGACGCACACGGCCGCGTCGTCGGCATCAACAGCATGGTGGTCGGCGGGCTCGCGCTCGCCGTGCCGGCGGACGACGTGCACCGGTTCGCGGGCGTGCGGAACGCACCGTCGCGCCTCGGCATTCGCCTTGCGCCGGGACGACTGCGCGACGGGCGTGACGTGCTCGTTATCGTGGACATTGAGCCGGGCGGGCGCGGGCAGCGCGCGGGGCTGCTGATCGGCGACGCGCTTCTCGCACGCGGCGCGGAAAAGCTGCGCTTCGCAAGCGCGCTCGACATCGTCCGCGGCGGGGTGCGCATCACGGTACCGATCCCACGGGACGCGGAACACGTGCGCGCTGCCTGACCGCGAGCGCACCGCGACCGGCGAAGGCTCGATCGGCCGCGCTCGTATCGCGGTCGACGGCGGCACGACGGCGCGTGACCGAATCGCCCGCACGCTGGGCGAGCGCGTCGAGGTCGTGCCGCGTGATGCGGCGGATGTGATTCTGCGCGACGCGGCGGACGCGCGCGACGCGCTCGCTGCGATCGCCGAAGGCTTCAGCGTGCCGACTATTTTGCTGGTCGACGATCCGCACGCGGACGTCGCGGCGGCCGCGTTGCGCGCGGGCGCGTCGGCGGTGCTTGCGCGGCAAAGCGACGCGCGCGAACTCCTTGCAGCGCTCGATGCGGTTCGCGCCGGACTGGTGGTGCTCGACGCGTCGGTGCGTGACGCTCTGGCGCCCGCGGCGACCGCATTGCGCGCTGCGGTGTCGCCTGCCGAACCGCTGACCGCGCGGGAGCGCCAAGTGCTCGCGATGCTCGCGAACGGCTTGTCGAACCGCCGCGTCGCCGAACGCATGGCGATCAGCGAGAACACGGTGAAGGCGCACGTCGCCGCGATCCTCGCGAAGCTCGGCGCGACCACGCGCACTGAAGCGGTAACGCTCGGGGTGCGGCTCGGCCTGGTGATGCTCTGAACGCCGTCCAGGTCTGCTCGTCCGTGAAGTGGCCGGAGGAGATCGGTGCGCTGTGTGCGGAGCAAGGACCGTGGCCGCCATTCCCATGCCAACCGTCGATGCTGACCTGATCGCCGCGACGGAGCGCGTCATTCGGCCGTACGTCCGCCGAACTCCGGTGATCGAGCTGCGCGGCAGCGAGCTGCGCGTGCCGTGCGCGACCGTCACGTTGAAGCTCGAGCTCGTGCAGCACTCCGGGTCGTTCAAAGCGCGCGGTGCGTTCGCGAACGTGCTGCTGCGCGACGTGCCGGAAACGGGCGTCGTGGCGGCGTCGGGCGGGAATCACGGCGCCGCGGTCGCGTATGCCGCCATGCGGCTCGGGCGGCGCGCGAAGATCTTCATACCGAGCATCTCGTCCGCGGCGAAAGCCGAACGCATCCGCGGCTACGGCGCCGACCTCGTTGTCGGCGGCGAACGGTATGCTGACGCGCTCGCCGCGTCGGAAGAATGGACGCTCACGTCCGGCGCGCTGGCCGTGCACGCGTTCGACCAAGTCGAGACGATGCTCGGCGCAGGAACGCTCGGCATGGAGTTGTCCGAGCAGGCGCCGCAGCTCGACACGCTGCTGATCTCGGTCGGCGGCGGCGGGCTCATCGGCGGCGTGTCCGCGTGGTACGCGGGCAGAACGAAGGTGATCGGCGTCGAGCCCGAAGACGCGCCGACGTTGACGAACGCGCTGGCCGCCGGCGAGCCGGTCGACGCGCCGGCCGGCGGCATCGCGGCCGATTCGCTCGCGCCGAAGCGCATCGGCACGAACGTGTTCCCGATCGCGCAGCGCTACGTTTTCGGCACCATCTTGGTGACCGACGACGACATCCGCGCCGCCCAAGCGACGCTCTGGGACGCGCTGCGCATCGTAGCCGAGCCGGGCGGCGTCGCGGCGCTGTCCGCGCTGCTGTCGGGCAAATACCGCTGCGCGCCGGACGAGCGCGTCGGCGTCGTGATCAGCGGCGGGAACACCGTCGCCGTCGACTTCGCCCGGCAGTCGCTATGACGCTGTCGCCGCGCGGTCTTAGCGTCCCGGTGATCGGCGCGCCGCTGTTCATCATCTCGAATCCGGACCTCGTCATCGCGCAGTGCAAAGCCGGCGTGATCGGCGCGTTTCCCTCGCTCAACGCGCGCCCCGAGCACGTGCTCGACGAGTGGCTCGACCGCATCGAGCGCGAGCTCGCCGATCACGACGCCGCGCATCCCGAGCGCCCGTCGGCGCCGTTCGCGGTAAACCTGATCGTGCACAAGTCGAACCCCCGGCTGCTGCACGATCTCGACGTGTGCGTGAAACACCGCGTGAAGATCGTCATCACGTCGCTCGGCGCGCGTCCCGACGTGAACGAAGCCATCCACTCGTACGGCGGCGTGGTGCTGCACGACGTGATCAACGCGGCGTTCGCGCGCAAGGCGGTCGAGAAAGGCGCCGACGGACTGATCGCGGTCGCCGCCGGTGCCGGCGGGCACGCGGGAACCTGGTCGCCCTTCGCGTTGGTGCAAGAGATCCGCGCATGGTTCGACGGGCCGCTCGCGCTGTCGGGCGCGATCGCCAACGGCCGCGCGGTGCTCGCGGCGCGCGCGCTGGGCGCGGACTTCGCGTACGTCGGCTCGGCGTTCATCGCGACGCGTGAGGCGAACGCGAGCGAAAGCTACAAACAGACGATCGTCGATTCGACCGCGCACGACATCGTGTACACGAACCTCTTCACGGGCGTGCACGGCAACTATCTGCGCGCGTCGATCGAGAACGCCGGGCTCGATCCCGACGCGCTGCCGAACAGCGACCCGTCGAAGATGAACTTCGCATCGGAGAAATCGAAGGCGTGGCGCGACATCTGGGGCTCGGGGCAAGGAATAGGCGCGGTGCAGCACGTCCCGACCGCCGCCGAGCTCGTCGAACGGCTCGCGCGCGAGTACGGCGACGCGCTGCGCGCGCTCACCGCTCAAGAAGCCGCGCCGGCGCCTTAACCGTTCGCGTGCTGCGAAGCGGGGTTCGTGCGCACGATCGCGAGCCAGTCCTCGATCGTCATCACGATTTGATCGTTCTGGTTTACGACGTCCACGCCGAACGTCAGCGTCCCGCGATCGGGCTTGCTTTGCGAGCGGCGGCTGTCGGTGACGCGCGCGCGCACGCGCAGCACGTCACCGGGCCGCACTGGAAGCTTCCAGCGGACCGGTCCCAAACCCGGCGAGCCGAGGCTCGCCTCGCCGTCGATGAAGCCGTCGACCATCACGCGCATCATCATCGCGCACGTGTGCCAGCCGCTCGCGATGAGCCCACCGTACGGCCACTGCTTCGCTTTTTCCGGATCGGTGTGAAACGGCTGCGGATCGTAGCGCGCGGCGAACGCACGGATCTCTTGTTCGGTCACGAGGACGCTGCCGACCTCGGCTTCGCTGCCGACCGGGTAGTCCTCCAAGTAGCGGATCGCCATCCCGCGCGTTACGGCGCGCGTGGCGGCCCGTCCCGCGCGCAGCCCGCGGCGAACGCGTTATCGGCTGGTGCTCCGATGCACTTTAGGGCGGAGCGACCGAAACGAAAAGATTCCGACCGGGGTATTTGGTAGGTGAAATGCTCCAGGTAATCGGGCAGGCAGGCGGGAAGCCGTTCCTCCGTCGCGGTTCTCCGGCGACGGAGGGTGCGACGATCGACAATCGACAGACGTCGACGAGGAGTCACGTTGGCCGTTAACGCCGAGTCCTTCGTGCCGAACTGGGAGCTCACTCAGCTCCTAGACATCTTCCCCCTCCCCATCCGCCAGGCGCTCGTCCGTCTTCCCAACATCGACAACGTCATCGAAGTGGTGCTCGATCTCGGCCGTGTGCCGGAAGCGCGCTTCGAGGACGACTTCGTGTTTCTGAGCGAAACGTCGGTCACGTCGGAAGACCTCGCGCACGTCACCTCGCGGCTCTCGCCGTTCGGCGGCGACAACCGCGCCGGCATCGAGCAGACGCTGCACCGCATCAGCGCGATCCGCAACCGCACCGGGCGCATCGTCGGGCTCACGTGCCGCGTGGGGCGCGCCGTGTACGGCACGATCGACATCGTGCTCGACGTGATCCGCAGCGGAAAGTCCATCTGTCTGCTCGGCCGTCCGGGCGTCGGCAAGACCACCATGCTGCGCGAGTGCGCGCGCGTGCTCGCGGAAGACCGCAAGCGCGTGGTGATCGTCGACACGTCGAACGAGATCGCCGGCGACGGCGACGTTCCGCATCCCGGCATCGGCCACTCGCGCCGCATGCCCGTACCGGATCCGCACCTGCAGCACAACGTGATGATCGAGGCGGTGGAGAACCACATGCCGCAGGTGATCGTGATCGACGAGATCGGCACCGAGGCGGAGACGTTCGCCGCGCGTACGATCGCCGAGCGCGGCGTGCAATTGATCGGTACGGCGCACGGACAGACGCTCGAGAACCTGCTGATGAACCCGACGCTGTCGGATTTGCTCGGCGGCATCAGCGCCGTCACGCTGTCGGATGAAGAAGCGCGCCGCCGCGGCACCCGCAAGACGGTGCTCGAGCGCAAGCAGCCGCCGACGTTCGATGTGGTGGTGGAGATCCAGGACCGCGACCGGCTGGCGATTCACCAAAACGTTGGGGAGGTGGTGGACGCGCTGCTGCGCGGCTACCAGCCGCAGCCGGAGGTGCGCCAGCGCACGATGGGCGGCGCGATCGACATCGTGCAGCACGCGAACCCGGAAGCGCTGTCGGAGAAAGTGCGCGCGCTGCCGCAGCAGTCGCGCGACGACGACATGGCGCTGTTCGGCGCGGCCGGCGAATCCATTCCCGAAGACGCGAAACCGCTGATGATCTTCCCGTACGGCGTGTCGCGCAACAAGATCGAGCGCGCCGTGCACAACCTACGCGTGCACGCGTCCATCGCGCGCAAGTGGGACGACGCGGACGTGGTGCTCACGCTCAAAACGCTGGAGCGCAAAGAATCGGACCGGCTGAAGCAGATCGCGGCGGAGAACGTCCCGATCTACTCGATCAAGACGAACACGACGACGCAGATCCAGAACGCGCTCAAGGACGTGTTCAATCTGCCGTCGCTGGACGTCGAGGAGATCGCGATGCGCGAGGCCGAGGAGGCGGTGTACCAAGTGCTGCTTGACAGCAGAGCAGTCGAGCTGACGCCTCAGACCTCCTACATCCGCCGGATGCAGCACCAGCTTGCGGAGCGGTACCGGGTGCAGAGCCGGAGCACGGGGCTGGAGCCGAACCGGCGGGTGCGGATATTCAAGGGACCTGACGTCTAGGGCGTTTACCGGCGATTAACCGCCTCGTACGAAGCTGACGGCGGAGCCCACGAGCTCCGGGACCGCGGCTTCGCAGGAGAGGCGGATGTTCTTTCGCCCGCGCTATCTTTCACTTGTCACGACCCGGCGTTGCACCGCCGCGTGCGACCATTGCTGCGTCGGTGCCGGACCGCGTGAGACGGACGCGATTCCGGTCGAGCGGATGCACCGTCTCATCGACGAAGCGGCCCGCATCCCGTCCTTCGAGCTCATCGCGTTCACCGGCGGTGAGTGCTTCCTGCTCGGCGAGGCGCTCGACGAGCTGATCGGACGCGCCACCTCGCGCGGCTTCCGTACCCGGGTGATCACGAACGGGTTTTGGGCGAAGAGCTCGGAGGCTGCGCGCGCGCGTGTCGAGAGCGTCCGCGCGCGCGGGCTCGGAGAGATGATGCTCTCGACGGGGACGTTCCATCAGCGCTTCGTCCCGGTCGCGCGCGTCATCGCGGGCGCGCGCGCCGCGGCCGAGGCGGGAATCGACACGCGCATCGCGATCGAAGCGTGCGACCAGTCCGAATTCGACGACGGCGTCCTGGTGCACGGGTTGCAGGATCTGATCGAGGCGAAGCGGGTGTTTCTCAGCCGCGATCCATGGATGCCGGATGCCGGCGCTCGCGGCACGGCGGCCGTGACGCACGAGCGGCTGCTGGCGCAAAAACCGAACGCCGCTCACGGACGGTGCGGCCAGATACTCAACGTCGTTTCCGTCACGCCGCGCCAGGACCTCATCGCGTGCTGCGGCTTCCCGCAGGAGCAGCTGCCGCGCATGCGCCTGGGCTCCGTCGCCGACGAGACGCTCGACGCGGTGCTCGAAGCGGCGCCGCCCGAGCTGCTCAAGATGTGGCTGCACCTGGACGGTCCGAGCGGCATCGCGGCGTTCGTCGCGCGCCACGTTCCGGGTTACGGTCTCCCTGAAACCGCGTCGATTTGCGCGGCATGCGTCGCGCTGCAACGCGATGCGGTCGCGATGCGCGTCGTCGCCGAGCACGGCGCCGCCGTTGCCGCCGACGTCGCGGCCCGCTTCGCCCGCCTCCAGCAAACTCCGGCCGCAGTGGCCTGACCACAATCCGAGGAGACATATCATGGGTAAAAAGCCACCCTTCTCACCCAGCAACGTGGACGTGACGCTAACGTTCGGCACGACACCTGCGAAGACGCTGCCGCTCTTCGACGTCCTGCGCGACTACGGCGGTCAGCCTCTCTACTGCCACGCCCAAAGCGACGGAACGACGCTGTCGCTGCTGATTGACGACGTCTTCGGCGGCGACGTGCAATCGACAAGCGCACGGCCTCCGCAGGCCTCGAACGTGACCGTCACCCTCATGCTCGCCGGACAGCTCGTGTACACGTGGCCGACGGTCCAGTACACGTACCCGCACGTGAATCCGCTGTCGTTCTTCGCAACGGTTTCGGCGACGCTTGGGACGCTGCACCTCCGCGTCAACGACGCCGTTTCGGACGACGTGCCGGACCCCAACCACACGAAAGGCATCGTCTCGTTCGTTCTGGTCCAGCAGCCGGGCGGCGAATATCAGGTCGTCTGGATTCACGACAGCGAAGCGGTGATTCCAAAGGCCGAGCTGCTGACGGATGCCAGCGTCGTGCCGGCCGAACCGCCGTCGAACAACGGCAGCATCACGGGCCCCATGGGCTTCACCCTCCCATGACCGCCGGACGGCGCGGGGCCGGCGACGCGACTCAGAATGCG
>JAXDMB010000028.1:0-6092 GCA_034666325.1 Vulcanimicrobiota bacterium | reverse complement strand
CCCGAAGCCGACGTACACGCACTACTGGCACCGCATCGCGCCGGACGCGGTGGAAGCGCTGCTCGGCGCGGACTGGAGCGCGCACACCGGAACGCCGCCGGCGGACGTGTACCGCCCGCTGCTGCGGCGGTCGTTGCGTCCGCGCGGCGCGATGGTGGCGGCCCGTGCGCGCGAGCTGGGCGAACCGGAGTTCGCGGCATACGATCCCGCCGGCGCGCTGCCGCCGATGCGCCGCTGGGAACTGCCCTACGCGCTCGCGGCGTTGCGGCTCGACAACACGTCGGCGGTGCTCGACTGCACGATCAATCCGGCGGGCTTCGCGGAGCGGCTCGCGCAGCTGTACCCGCACGTGCTGTACCGCCACGCGCCCGCGATTCAACAGGGCGCGTTCATCCCGCCGGTGGGCCTGCCCGACGCGGCGTTCGACCGTGTTCTCTGCATCAACACGCTCGAGCACCTGCTCGCGGCGCAGCGCGACGTGCTGCTCGCGGAGGTCGCGCGCAAGCTCAAGCCGGGCGGGGCGCTGGTGCTCAGCGCGGACTACTACTTCGAGTCGGCGTGGCGCAACCCGCACACGCTCGGGCTCGGCGTGATGCGCACCGACGGCGGCGAGATCTTCAACGGGTGGAACAAGACGCGCCCGCGCGAGCTCGTCGCGCTGTGCGCGCCGCACGGTCTGGAACCGGTGGACCGCGGCGCGCCCGAGGAGCCGCGCGAGGACGACGCGGCGCTGCACGTCAACGCGCCGCCGTTCGCGCACGCGACGGTCGCGGGCGTGTTCGCCAAGGGCGCGTTCCGGCCGCCGCGACCGCGGCGCGTCGTGCTCGCGCTGCTGACGTGGAACACGCGCGTCGCGAGCCTGGAGTCGCTGTGCGCGCTGGTGCGCGAGGCGCACGTGCTCGAGCGGCTGGGACAGGAGCCGTATCTCTGCGTGGTCGACAACGGCTCGGACGACGGCACGGCGGACGCGCTGCGCGCGCTCGAACCGGAGATCGGCGTGCCGCACAACGTCGTCTGCAACGCGCACAACGCGGGGAACTCGCGCGCGCGCAACCAGATGATCGACTACGCGCTGGCGTGCGGCGCGGACTATCTTCTGCTGGTGGACGGCGACGTCGAGATCGTGCCGCATTCCGTGTTCGCGATGCTGCGCTACATGGAGAGCTGCGGCCGCACGGTCGGATGCGTCGGCGCCGACTCGCACGGCTACACCGACGCGCGCGAACGCATGACGCCGTCGCTCTTGAGCTTGCACGGTCTGCGCATCGAGACGCTGAATCTCGTCGCGTGGACCCAGTACGGGCTCTTCCGCACGGACGTGTTCCGCGACGGGATCCGGTTCGACGAGGATCCGCCGTTCGACGGCGCCGGCTGGGGTTTCGAGGACAACGACCTCGCGTTCCAGATGGATCTCAAAGGCTACTGGACGCAGCGCTTCACGGGGATGACGTATCTGCACCGCAAGGCGCGCTCGTCGATTCGCATCATGCGGCGCCTGGGCATCGATCCGGAGGAGCTGTTCGCGCGGCGCAGGAGCCGCCTCATCGACAAATGGGCGGCGGTGGCTCAGATCGCACGCGGCCCGCTGGTGGACGTGCAGCGCGCCACCGCGCTGCCGCAGGCATGAGGAGTCGTGGTATAGTGAGATACGCTCCGCGGGCTGCAAGCCGACTCGTGCTCGGGCGGCATCGAGGTGACATGTGAAGACCTCCGTTCTGGTACGCAGACCCGCGAAGGAGCGGCCGGCTCACAGCGAGCCTGCGTGTCGCGGCCCGTCGCGGCCAAATCCCGGGTTCACGGCGAGCCGGCGGATCGTGCCCGCGCTGCGCTGCGATTTCGCGAACGTTCCGCTGCTGGCGAACGGGGCGCGCAGCGTGCAAGCGAAGCTCGACGTGAGCCAGCCCGGCGACCCGCACGAGCGCGAAGCCGATCAGACCGCCGACCAGGTGATGCGGATGACGACGCCTGCCGCCGAGCGGGCGAGCACGTGTTGCGGAGCGCCGAGCGCCGGCCTCGTGTCTCGCAAATGCGGCGCGTGCGCGACCGAGGAAGAAGCGGCGCCGCACGATGCCGGTCCCGATCAGCAGGACGACGGCGGCGCGGGCATCGCGATCGACGGCGACATGCCGTTGCCGGACGAGAACGCGGCGACCGCGGATGACCAAACGCAAGCCTTGTCCCCGGCGGTGTCTTCCGCGCAGTCCGGCGAGAGCGTCAGCGCGCTGATTCCGGATAGTGGACGTCACCTCGACCGCGCGGCGCGCGATTTTCTCGAGCCGCGCTTCGGATTCAGTTTCGAAGGGGTTCGCGTTCATACGGGAAGCTCCGCGGCCGCGGCTGCGCGGTCACTCGATGCGCGCGCGTACACGGTGGGGACCAACGTCGTGTTCGGCGACAGCCAGTACGCGCCGCACACCAGCGACGGGCTGCGGCTCATCGCGCACGAGCTGACGCACGTCGTGCAGCAGAACCCGTCGATGTCGCAGCCGCGCAGCGGCGGGCCCGCGTTCGGGTTGTCGCCGAGCGGACCGATCGTGCAGCGGTGGAAGACCGGCGGTGTCGCGCCGACGGGCACCAATACGATCGTATGTGACGGTTCGGGCGGAATTCGCATCCAAACGGGCGGCACCGGGGACGCGGCGCAGACGGCGTGCCTCGGCAACTGCATACGGCAGCATGAAGGAAGCCACCGCGACGACGCGCTTGCATCGAAAGCCGACGTCTGCGCAGGCGCGGCAAACGGCACGCAGGTGACGTTCAGCGACGTTCCGGAACAAAAAGCGTCGGAGATCAAAGCGTCGGACGTGGAGATCGCTTGTCTGCGGGCCCAAAGACCGACGGCCAGCGCCGCGTGCCAGACGATGATCGACACTCGCATCACGCAGATGATCGCCTATCGTGATTCGTTCAAGTAGCCGGCGTTCGTGATCGACATCGAGGTGCGCGGTGAGGCCGCGCCCGAGCCGCGGCTGTTCGTGACGCTGACGAATCAATCGCGCGAGGATCTGGTGACGTACGAGCATTCGCTGCCGTGGCGCAGCGCTTACGCGATGATGGTCGTGGCCGTTGAGACCGATCCGGCCGGTACGCCGCTGGAGCGGACGCTGCCGGTCGACGATCCCGGTCCCGGTACGGTGACCGTCAAGCCCGGAGAGACGCTACACGGCGAGATTCCGCTCGCGCCGCGGTTTCCGAGTCTGTCAGGCGCGCTTGCGAAACGGGACGTTCTGGCGTTTTGGGCCTATCGGTTCCAGCCCGTCGGCAAACAGCCGTTGCCGTGGGTAGCGGGTCATGTCGTGCTCGAGCGCGTCACGGCATAGCCTCATACCGTCCTCGGATCCGGCATCAATCTATCCGCGCCACCACCTGCTCCAGAGCCGCAAAGAAGCGCTGCCACCCCGCCTTGGCGCCGTGGTACGCCTGCTGCTGATCCGGCCGGAAGCCCGACTGCTCCATGCGCAGGTTGGTGCCCGTGCTCGTCGGCGTGAGCGTCCACGTGACGACGCTCTCGAGACCATAGGCCGCCCACGTGTACGACAGCGTTTTGTTCGGCTCGACTGCCAGCACCTGACAGTCGACGGCGCCCCAGTCCGCGCGAAGATTGAAACGGTGGTCCACGACCGGCTTGAAGTCGTTCTTCATCAGCCACTCCTCGAGCAGCTGTGGTTGAGTGAGAGCGCGCCAAATCTTTTCCGGCGGATGCGCTGTCTCACGTTCGACAACGACGGAGAGCGTTTCGGTCGGTTGTTCCTTCACTGGTCCATCCTTTTCAGCAGCTCTTCGAGATGGTCGAACCGGCCGTGCCAGAACCCGGCCATCTGGCTTGTCCAGTCGATCAGCGGGGCGAGTGCGCCGAGCTGCGCGCTGTAATGGGTCTGGCGCCCTTCATGGCGGTCGCGTACCAGCCCGGCCCGCTTCAGAAGGCGGAGATGCTTTGACACGGCGGGCTGCGAGACGCCGGCACGCTCGGTCAGGGCGTGAACGGGCAGCTCCTCCAGAGCGAGGCGCTCGAAGATTGCCCGCCGTGTGGGGTCGGCGAGTGCCCGAAAGAGGTCATCCGCGGTAGCCTGCACCCCGTAAACAATAACCCACGGGTTATGAATGAGTCAAGACGTTCGCGCGGAGCGTAGGTCGGTGGCGCGCCGTTCCGTTAGGCGTTCGCGCGGACCGGGAGTTTCCAGTTCGGACGAATGAAGTGGCACGTGTAGCCGGATGGGTAATGTTCGAGATAGTCTTGGTGTTCCGGTTCGGCTTCCCAGAACTCACCTGCGGGCGCCACTTCGGTGACGACTTTGCCCGGCCAGAGTCCCGACGCGTTGACGTCCGCAATCGTGTCTTCGGCGATTCGCTTTTGATCGTCGTTCGTGTAGTAGATCGCCGAACGATAACTCGGGCCCCGGTCGTTCCCCTGGCGGTTCGGCGTGCTCGGGTCGTGGATCTGAAAAAAGAACTCCAACAGCGTCCGGTAGCTGATCGCGCGGGGGTCGAAGACGATCTCGATCGCTTCCGCATGCGTGCCGTGGTTGCGATACGTCGCGTTCTTCACGTCGCCGCCGGAATAGCCGACGCGGGTGGAGATCACGCCCGGATATCGGCGCAACAGCGCTTGCACGCCCCAAAAGCAGCCGCCGGCAAGGATCGCTCGTTCAGTGGATGAGCTCATGTCGTCCGTCGTGACCGGCGCCGGGCTCGCCGGAGTTGCGAAGGCCGAACTCGGCGCTCGGAACCGCGGCCGCCGCTCCCCAAAAATAATCGGCGCGGATGTCGATTTTGGGGCTGGCTGGGCGTCGTCATTGCAGAGGCTCAGCTGAGGACGTCCGAAGGGGCGCTCGGGGCGGCCGTTGCACACCACCCCCCACGAGGGAGACAACGATGCGACTTGACATTCATGCCGATGACGTTCCGACGACGAAAGTCACGTACCAGACCGGCGCCTTGCTGTGGACAATTCAGGCTTTGCTTGCGCTGCTGTTCTTGTTCGCGGGCAGCATGAAGTTCATCATGCCGATCGAAGCGATGACCGCTGATCTTCCGCTGCCCGGCGTATTCTTGCGGTTCGTCGGCGTGTGTGAGATCGCGGGCGCGCTCGGACTCGTGCTGCCGGGGATCTTCCACTTTCGTGCGAGCCTTACTCCGCTCGCGGCCGCGGGACTGTTGATCATCATGATCGGCGCAACGATCGTTACCATCGCGACGGGTCAGATCGCAGCGGCGTGCGTGCCGTTCGTGGTTGGACTTCTTCTCGCGTTCGTGGCGTACCGTCATTGGCAGCGAGCGTCGAATCAGCACAACGCGCCGAAAGCGCAGCGCGAACACGTGCAGAGCTGAACCGGCTGCGTTGCGATTCGTCAGTTCTCGTCGAGGTGGTGACGACCGGGACTCGAGGTTTGGCCGGAACGGCGCTTGCTGGTTGCTTGCGCTTGCAGTATACTTGCACCCATGGTGGTCATCCGGTCGTCCATCGGCGCACCCCCGCGGGTTTGGCGTCTAGATGCTGAAAGCGTGTTTCAGGCCCACGAGCGTGCTTACCGCCGAGCCGGAACACACGCCCTCGCTACCGTTGCTTCGACCTTTCAGATCTCGCCTCGTGAGGTCGGTGAGATTTTCACTGTGAGCCGTCAGGCAATCGGTCAATGGAGCCAAGGCGGAGTTCCGCCAAGCCGCGTCGGCGATGTCGGTCGCGTTGCCGATGTAGCGCGCCGCCTGCGACGCACGTTCAAACGAGAGCGTATACCGGCGCTCGTTCGTCAGCCGAATCCGGGACTTGATGGGAGCAGCGTGCTGCAGGTGCTTGCGCAGCCGGACGGCGTAATTCGCGTCATGAACGCGCTCGACCGCCTCAATTCGTACGTGCCCGCGTCCTGAGCCGATTGACCTTCTCGCATTTGCGCCGCGGTCACACATACTATCGCGTCTGCGATCCCTCTTGGGCCGATCCTTCCGACACTTCGTACTCGAAAACGAATGGTGGGCGGTGGAACGCGCCTGACCGTCCCGGCCGGCCCGGCTTCGGCGCGCTCTACCTAAACGCGGCATTGGCTCTCTCACGCGCCAATGCGCGCCGACATGTGCGTGCCTCGTTCGGCGCGACG
>JAXDMB010000027.1:0-4621 GCA_034666325.1 Vulcanimicrobiota bacterium | reverse complement strand
CAATGTAGCGCTCTCCCACTGAGCTAGCCGCCCGTCCAAAGCGTGAGTTTACCCGATGCGAGGGGCCCGCGTCAAACACCTCTCCCGGCCATCCCCTGAGTAGCTCAGGCGGCCGCCGGGTCGTAGGCCAGGCGGACGCTGCCGAAGCGTTCGCCTTTCACGTACACCGGGAACGCGACGTCGTTGAAGATTTGGCCGGTGTCGCGGGCGTAGGTTTGCAGCATGAACGGGCGTGGGCCCGGCGGGCGGCCGAGGTCGATGCCGCGTTCCAACAGTACCGTGCGCGATGCTCGCCGCGGCGCTTCGCCGGCGTGATCAAGGCCGACCCGCGCTGCCAGCAGGCCGACCGTGTCTTCGAAGATGCGTTTGATGCGATTGCCTTCGAGATCGCGCAGGCGGTCGCCCGTGATGTCGCGGCGGAGCGTCGCCGGCACCATCAGCGCGAAGCCGTTCAAGTCGGTGACGCTCGCGAACACCAGCTTGCTGTCGCGCGCCGCATGGCGGTCGCACACCGGCGCGAGCGACTCGTCCACCAGATGATCGTAGATCGTGCGGTACTTCGGCGGTGCGAAGCCGTCGCGGCCGACGCGTCCGACATCGAACAGGCGCGCCAGCGTGCGCACGCCGTCGCCCTTGAGCTCGACGTACTCCGCGTCGAACAGATCGCTCAAACGAACGCGCGCGTGGTCAACCGCTTCGTCGAGCACCCGCTCCACGTCGCGCGCGAACTCGTCGCCCCAGGCGCGCACGTGGCCGAAGAACACCCCGAGCATCAGAAGATTTCAACCCGCCGTTCGGCGGCGCAGCACGCCGCCCAGACCGCCCGGAACGAAGAGCACCAGCACGATGAACAGCACGCCGAGCAGAAACAGCGGCTCCGACAGCGGGACCTTCAGCATGCCGGGCAGCGACTGCACCGCCGGCGTGTTCGCGAGCGCGACGAGCCGGAAGTCGAGATACTCGTACACGATTCCGCCGAGCACCGCGCCCCACAGCGTGCCGACCCCGCCGAGCACAACCATCACCAGCAGCGCGAGCGTGAACCCGGACGTGGTCACTTCGGGATTCGCGCCGCCTTGCAGCAGCAGATACACCACGCCCGTGGCCGACGCAAGAAAAGCCGACAGCACGAATGCGCCGAGCTTGTAGAGATACGGGTTGAGCCCGAGCACCTCGACGCGGCGCTCGTTCTCGCGAATCGCTTGCCACACGCGTCCGGGCGGCGAGTTCACCGCGCGCCACGCGATCGCGTAGACGACCAGCAGCAGCACGAGCGCGATCCAGTACACGTTGTGCGTGTTCGCCACGCCGACCAGAAACGACGGCAGCGTGTCGCCGCCGAGCGCGACGCCCTCTTCGCCGCCGGTCAGCCCGAACGGGTTCTGCATCACGAGGATCGAGCCGGCTTGCGCGAACGCGAGGGTCACCATCGCGAACGGAATGTCGCGCATGCGAAGACACACCGCGCCCAGCACGAGCGGCAGGACCAGCGACACGACGGCCGTGAGCGCGAGCGCCTGCGGCAGCGACCAGTGCCACCGCGCCATCGCGACCGCCGTCACGTACACGCCCGTCGCAAAGTAGAGCGCGTGCCCGAACGAGAGCAGCCCGACGTACCCGAACACGAGGTCGTACGTGAGCGCGAGCGCGCCGAACACGAAGCACAGCCCCAGCAAATTGAGCGTGCCCGGCGCGTCGAGCGAGCCGCCGAACAGCCCCGGAATCGTCAGCTTGATGAACGGCAGCGCGATCAGCAGGACCAGGAGCACGGCAAGCCCGATCATCCGCACGCGCGGCGTCATGCCGGCTCCCCGCACGGTTGCGCGGACGGCGTGTCCGCCCCATGGCGTGCAACAGTCGGCGTCATGTTGACGCTCCCGAAAAACCGCCGGGCCGTATCAGCAGCACCACCGCCAGCAGCAGCACCACCGAGAAGTCGCCGACCCCCGCGGCGCCGTAGAAGTTCAGGAACTGCTGCAGCTCGCCCACCACAACGGCCGCAACCGCCGAGCCCGTCACGGAGCCGAGGCCGCCGATGATCACGACGATGAACGCGAAGATCAGCATCGCGCTGCCGCGGCCGGGATCGATCGTGCCGTAGTACGTGCCCGCGAGCATCCCCGCGAGGCCGGCCGCCATCCCGCCGATCGCGAACACCAGCGTGAAGGCGCGCTGCACGTCGATGCCCAGCGCCTGCACCATCGCGCGGTTCTCCACGCCGGCCCGCACGATGAGCCCGAAACGCGTGCGCTGCAGGAAGAACAGCAGCAGCGCGAACACGAGCAGCGCGACCGCGATCACGAGCATGCGCGTGTTCGGGATGTTCGCCCCGAGAATCGTCGTGGTGTTCGTCATCCAGCCGGGCAGCGCGAGCCGTTGCGGGTCGCTGCCGAAGCCGCCTTGCACGAGCGCGATCGTCGCGAGCGCGAGGCCCACGGTCACCAGCACTTGTCCGACGTGACGCGCGTACAGCGGCCGGATCAGCACGACTTCCGTCAAGGTCGCGAAGACGCCGCCCACCACCACGGCGACGACCACCGCCACGAGCCATTGCACATCGGGCGACGCGCCGCTCACGAGACGGCTCGCCGACCAGCCCGCGTACGCCGCCACGGTGAAGAACGCGCCGTGCGCGAAGTTGAGCACGCGCATCAGGCCCCAGATCAGCGACAACCCGGCGGCGATCAGAAAATACAGCGCACCCAGGCCGAGCCCGGTGATGAGCAGCAGCGCGATCGTCGTCATGGCGTCAATGGCTCCCCCACGGCGGCTTCAGTGGCTTCCGACGGCCGCGAGACCGAGATGGCGCCGGGCCAGCGCGGGATCGCCCATCAGCTGCTCGACGTCTCCGGTGAACGACACGCGTCCTTGATCGAGCACGACGACGTCCTTCACGAGCTTGTGCGCGACCGACAGGTTCTGCTCGACCAGCAAGATTGTCGCGATCTCCGCGGCGCGCTGCAGGGCGTCCACGACGTGCCGCACCACGAGCGGCGCGAGGCCTTTGGTGGGCTCGTCCACCAGCAGAATTTTGTTGTCGCCGTTGAGCAGCGCGCGCGCCAGCGCGACCATCTGCTGCTGCCCGCCCGACAGCGTGCCGGCCTTTTGGGCGGCGCGCTCCTTCAGCTCCGGAAACAGCTCGTACACGAGGTCGTACCGCAGCGGAGCGCCCGCGCGCTCCGCGAGCCGCAGGTTCTCCTCGACCGTCAAGCCGGCGAACACGTCACGGTCCTCCGGCACGTACGCGACGCCGCGCCGCACGATCTCGTGCGTCGCGAGCCGCGTGGTTTCCTCGCCGGCCAGCAGCACGCTGCCGGTTCGCGCGATCATGCCGAGAATGCCGCGGAGCGTCGTCGTCTTGCCGACCCCGTTGCGCCCGAGCAGTCCGGTGATCCCGCCGCGCCGCACGCCGAACGACACGCCCTGCAGGATGTGCGACTCGCCGATAAAGACGTTCAGGTCGCGCACCACGAGCAGCAGCGCATCGCCGGCGGGAACGGAACGCGCCGCATCATTCACAGCGGATCGCCCAGATATGCCGATTGCACCACCTCGTTCGCGATGATGCGGTCCGGCGTGTCGATCGCCAGCAGCGCACCGTGGTGCATCACCGCCATGCGGTCGGCGAGCCCCATCACGAGATCCATGCGGTGCTCCACCATGAGCACGGTCTTGTTCTGGTCGCGGTGGATGCCGCGAATCAGCGCCATCATTTCGGGCACGTCCTCCACCGCGATCCCCGCCGTGGGCTCGTCGAGCAGTACCACCTGCGGATCGCCGCACAAGAGGATCGCGAGATCCAGCTTACGCTTTTCGCCGTGCGACAGCGACGCGGCTTTCACCGCGGCGCGCTGTTCGAGACCCACCGACGCGAGCGCCGCGCGCGCCCGTTCGAGCGGCTCGCGCTGCGTGTCCGCGAGTGCCCACAAACGGTTCGAGCCGCCGAGATGCGCTTGCGCGGCGAGCCGGACGTTCTCGAGCGTGGTGAGGTCGGTGTAGATCGTCGAGGTCTGGAACGTCCGCCCGATTCCCAGGCGCGCGCGAATCCACGGCGGCGCGTGCGTGATGTCCGCGTCGCGGAAGGAGATGCGCCCCGACGTCGGGCGCGTCACGCCGGACAATAGGTTGAACAGCGTCGTCTTGCCGGCGCCGTTCGGCCCGATGATCACGAGGAACTCGCCCTCGTTCACATCGAGCGTCACGTCGTCCACGATGGTCGCCGCGCCGATGCGCAGGCCGAGGCCCGCGGTTGACATCACCGCGCCGCGCACCGTTTGCGTCACGGCACTATTTGAACGGGCGCACCGGTGGCGACACGGCCTGCAGCGGAATCGTGCGCACGAGGTGCGGCGTGACGTTCGCGCCCGAGCCCTCGAGCTTCGCGACGAACATCGGCTGCAGCATCGCGTGATCGGCCGCGCGAATCGTCTGCTTGCCCTTGGGCGCGTCGAACGACCAGCCTTCGAGCGCGCCGATCATCTTGCCGACGTCGTCGCCGTCCGCTTTTTCGATCGCGTGCACGATCATCTGCGCGGCGACGAAACCGTCCGGGTGAAAGAGATCCGGTACTTTGCCCTGCTTCTTGAGCGCCGCGACGAGCGCGTCGTTCGCCTTGTTCTTC
>JAXDMB010000026.1:0-9267 GCA_034666325.1 Vulcanimicrobiota bacterium | reverse complement strand
CGGCCGCGCCGATGCTGGTGAGTATCGTCACCGCATAGACGGCGGGAACCGGGATCGACAGCTCCGCGGCTCGTTCTTCCGCGGCCCGCACCGCCGCTTCGAGCATTTGCGCGCCGCCGAGCGCGTGAACCGTCAGCAACCGCACGCCGGGACGAACCACCGCGCGCACCGCCGCTTCGACCGTGTTCGGGATGTCGTGGAGCTTCAAATCGAGCACGTAGCTCGCTTCACGCGAAGCGAGCGCTTCGCGAATCACGTCGCCGTAGCCGTAGAACGCCTCGTAACCGATCTTGAAAAGGACGCCGAGCGGAGCCAAGCGCTCGACCAGCGAGGTCGCGCGCGACGGAGAGGGAACGTCCAGCGCGACGACGAGTCGTGAAGCCATCGCCTCATGCTTCGCTCATGCACGATCAAGAACTTCGCGCACTTGCCGAACGTTATGGGTGTGTACGGCACTCCATTCCAATGGAGGCCGGAGAGGAGAACGAGATGCCCGGAATCATGGTCTTCAAGACGTTAGCCGACGCGCTTCGAGCGGGCTACCACGTCTACGACCGCACGGACCACGGCTATCTCGTCCGCACGCGTACCGCCGCCGGCTGGGCCATGGCAATCGTGACCTGCCGCTGACGCTCCGCACGCGAACGGAGTCCGTAGTTCGAAGGGACGGGCCGCCCAGGCGACCCGTCCCTTCATTTTGCCTTCCGGCCCGGCCGCGGCGCGTCAGCGCACGTCGGGCGGCGGAACCGGCTTGGAGAGCTCCTCGAACCGCTGGCGGCCCGGCTGGTCGACCCACGGGGGCGGCGGCGGCGCGGCCCCGTTGAAGCCCGGAGGCGGTACGCCCGGACCCGGTCGCCCGCCAGGCGGCGGCGGGACGAACCGGCCGCGCGACTGCACGCCGGGCAGCTCCGCCCCGGACAGCAGCGCGATGATAACTTGCGCAATCCCGACGAACATCGGGATCAGACCGCCCAAGAGCCAGGGTCCGCCGTGGAAGTCCCTCGAGCCCGGGGTCCCGCCGAAGAACGACAGACCGATGAGGATCGCGAGCCCGATGAACGCCGTGCGGATGCCGCGGTAGAGGGCGCGCTGCGGGTCGTCTTCCGGAGACCAGCCCGGCGGCGGCACGGGAACGACGGTCGGGTGCGGATACGGAGCGCCGGACTGCTGCCACGCCTTGTAGCCCTTGCCGCCGAGCTCGGGCGGCGGCATCATGCCGCGTTTGATGAACTCCATGCGCTCCGCATGACGCAGGAAGCGGGTGACGATGAACGCCGCCACGGGGAACCCGAAGACGAACAGCATCACGAAGACGGGGATCAGGTTCTCGCTCATGGTTAGACGTTTGCTCCTTGGGAGATGTTGACGGCACCCTCGTCGGTGCTGACCTCGAAGTTGCCGCGGCCCGAGCCGAGCTGCACGGTGCGTTTGTCTTTGCCGGCGTCAGCCGACGGAAGACCGGCGACCGTGACGCTCCCGTCAGCCGTGCTCACCTTCACCGTCGCGTCGCTGTCGCCGGTGAACGATGCGCTGATCCGGCCGGAATGCGTGTTGAGCGCGCCGTCTTTCACGCGCAGATCGACGGCGTAGATGCGCCCGAAGTTCGTGTGAGCGTTGATCTTGTCCGCGCTGACGCGCGTGAAGTAGAGCCGTCCTTCGTGCGTGTTCGCCGCGATGTCCGCGCCCTGCACGTCGATCAGCTCGATGCGTCCGGAGTCCGAGCTGACGTCGAGATCGCCGCGGTGATCGCGCACGTGGACGGAACCGTCCGGCGAGTGCGCGATCAGCTTCGCACGCAGTCCGGCTGCATCGATGCGACCGGCGCTCAGCACCTCGACCCGCGCGCCGGCGGGTACGGTGACGCGCAGCTTGCGGGAAAATTCGCCGATCACCACCTCCATCGAACCGCCGCTCGAGACGATGCGCACCCCGTCCGGGCCGGCGGAAGCGCTCAGCGCCGGCACGCTGCCTCGCACCCAGCCCGCGACGCTCGTCGATTCGGCGGCGTGAACGACCGGCTGCGATCCCGTGTCGATGACGACGTCCGCGTCGTGCACGTCGATCACGACGTGCGGCGTGGCGCCTGCCGCGAGCGTCTTCTCGAGACGGTTAGGCACCTCGGTGGATCGCATGAAGCCGAAGTGACCGGAATGGCCGAAGGCGCGCGACGGGCCGAACTGCGGGTTATCGCCGGCGATCGCCTTGGCGGCCATGCCCACGATGCCGAGCTCGACGACGACCAAGGCGCCGATGAGGGTCGAGCGGGAAATCATGCCCCATGTACGATCCGGCGGCCGTGGTGTTTCGGACGGTCTTCCGCCGGGCGCGAAACCGCCGGGGCCCCGGCCCGTACATGAGGACAGCATGGCAGCTGCGCTCGCGGTGGACCCGCCGGTAGCCGCGCCGGTCGTCGACGACCAGGCGCTGATCGACGCTGCCCTTGCCGGTCGTTCCGATGCATTCGAGGAGATCGTCGTGCGCTACGAGCGCGCGGTCTACAACCTCGCCGTGCGGACGCTCCGCGACGCCACGGAAGCCCAGGACGCCACCCAGGAGGCGTTCTTCAAGGCCTACCGGGCGCTGAACACGTTCCGGCCCGGCGCTAAGTTCTCGACCTGGATCTTCACGATCTGCTACCGCCTGTGCTGCGACCGGCTGGCGAAGCGCAAACGGTTCTCCAACGACGAGCTCCCCGACCGTGCGGACCCGTCCGCGGGTCCGGCGGCGCTCGCGGAGCGGAACGACGAAGCCCTGCGGCTGCGCGCGGCGATCGACGACCTTCCCGAGAAGTACCGGACGGTCGTCACGCTGTATCATCTGCAGGGAAAGCAGTACGAAGAGATTGCAAGCGTGTTAAATCTCCCGCTGGGAACGGTGAAGACGCACCTGTTCCGAGCAAAGGAACAACTCCGGAAGGCACTGACCCCATGACGCACGACGACGATTTCGCCGACCTCGACCGCATGCTCGCGGCGCTTCCGCTGGAAGACGCGCCCGTCGGGCTGCGCGCGCGCATCCTCACCGCGACGGTCTACCGGCCCGAGCCCGCGATGAAGCCGTGGGAGATCTGGCTCATCGGCACGTTCGTCGCGCTGGCGGTGTGGCTCGGCTGGCTCGTGGCGACCGCGCCCTACGCCGGCGAGCGTTTCGTCGACACCGCGAACCGCCTCATCGAGATGGGCGGCCTCACCTCGGTCACCACGTTCCTGTGGCTCGCGGTCGGCGTCTCCGCGGCGTGGTGGGTCTCGCAGCTCACGTTCCCGTCGACGCGCCGCATTCGCATTCGATGACGGCGGGCGGCACCTCGGCTCTCCCGGAGGAACGGCGCAAGTACAAGATTCTGCTCGTCGAGGACGACACGCAGATCACGCGCGTGCTCAAGCTGGAGCTCGAGCACGAAGGATATGAAGTCGAGACCGCGGCCGACGGCCTGTCGGGGCTCGAGAAGGCGCTCAAGGAGCCCGACCTCGTCGTGCTGGATCTGATGCTGCCGAAGCTCGACGGGATGGAAGTCGCGTCCCGCGTGCGCGCGAAGTCGCGCGTGCCGATCATCATGCTCACCGCGAAAGACCGCATCCCGGACCGCGTCGCGGGACTGGATCGCGGCGCCGACGACTACGTCGTCAAACCGTTCTCGATCGAAGAGCTGCTCGCGCGCATTCGCGCGCGCCTGCGCGACCGCGCGCCGCAAGAGAATCTGCTCACCGCCAAAGACTTGGTGATGGACCGCGACCGCCACGAGGTGACGCGCGCGGGAACGCCCGTCCATCTCACCGCGAAAGAGTACGCGCTGCTGGAGTACCTCTTGCTGCACCGCAACAAGGTGCACTCGCGCGACGAGCTCTTCAACGGCGTGTGGGGCAGCGATTTCCTGGGCGACTCGAACTTGATCGACGTCTACATCCGCTACCTGCGCGGCAAGATCGACGACCCGTACGAGGACAAGCTGATCCAGACGGTGCGCGGCGTCGGGTACGCGCTCAAAGAATAAGTGGTGCATTCGCCTTCGGCGAACGCTCACGGTCCTCGCTGCGCTGCGGTCCGTATATTTGAATTTTAGGTGAGCTCGCTTCGCACGCGGATCGCGGCGGTGTACGCCGCGCTCATCGTTCTGGTCATCGCGATCGGCGCCGTCGCGATCGACTTCGCGCTGCGCTCCGTGCTGATCGACCAGACGAAGCTCAACCTCGCGGACACCGCGGAACAGATCGAACGCTCCGCGCTGGAGACGTCCACGTTCGGCTTCGCGCCCGAAGGGCCGATTCGGCTCACGCTCACGCTGTCGGACCGCGGCACGCTCGATCACTGGGCCGCGGGGCACCAGTACATTCAGATCGACACGGTGCGCCAGCAGATTCTCGGCAAGAGCTCCAACTTGGGCGGCGTCGCGTTTCCGCCGTTCATGCCGCCGCCGGGCAAGGACCGCGGATTCGACGAGCTGCGCATCGGCGGCGAGCGGCCGGGGACGATGCTCGTGCTCAACCGCGTCCTTGAAGACGCGCAAGGACGGCCGGTCGCGGTCGCGCACGTGGGCGAGCGGCTCGACATCGTCGACCAGCTCCTCACGCGCGCGCGCAACATCCTGATCGCGATCACGATCGCCGCGATGATCGCGATCGTGATCGCGTCGTACTTCATCGCGAAATCCGCGATCGACCCGATCGAGCGGCTCACCAGCGCGGTCGCGGAGATCGGCTCCGAGCGCCTGGGCCGGCGGCTGAAGTGGAAACGCCGCGACGAGGTGGGCAAGCTCGCCGGCGCGTTCGACGCGATGCTCGACCGGCTGCAGTCGGCGTTCGCGCGCGAGCGGCAGTTCATTAGCGACGCGTCGCACGAGCTGCGAACGCCGCTCACCATCATCAACGCGAACGCGCAGATGCTGCAGCGGTGGGGCGACCGCGACCCCGACATCACGCGCGCGTCGCTCGAGGCGATCGCGGAGGAGAGCGGACGGCTCGCCGGCATGGTGTCGGGAATGCTGACGCTCGCGAAAGCCGAAGCGGGCGACGCGATTCCAAAGGAACCGCTCGTGCTCGAGCGGCTGGTCGACGACGTCGTGGCGCACGCGCGGGAGCGCGCGGCGGAAAAAGGGCTCGAGATCGCCTCGCACCATGATCCGGACGCGAGCACGATCGTGGTCGCGGACGCCGGGCTGCTGCGGCAGCTCGTGAACAACCTCGTCGACAACGCCGTGAAGTTCACCGAGCAGGGCCGCATCGACGTCACCGTGCGCCGCCAGAACGGACGTGCGGTCGTGGAGGTGGCCGACACCGGCCCGGGGATCGTCGACGAGGAGGCGGACCGGCTCTTCGACCGCTTCTCCCGCGGCGACCCGTCGCATGCGCGCAATATCGAAGGGACCGGGCTCGGGCTTGCAATCGTGCGGAGCATCGCGCGCGTGCACGGCGGAACCGTTTCGGCGCGCGCTCGGCCGGAAGGCGGCTCCGTGTTCGCGGTGAGTCTTCCGGCTGAGCCCGAATCCTTCACCGGCGGCTAAGGACGCCGCCAACCGGCCGAGGGTACGATGGCGCCGTGGACGTCCTCCGGTTCCGAGCCCTGCGGTGGATCATCGCAGGGCTGGGCGTGTTGCTCGTGTGTCTGGCGCTCCCCGCGGCGCCGGTCCGCGCCGGCACGTCCTCCGTGGACGTCGGCGACCAGGTGGTCCTCAACGTGATCGTCCGCGGCAAGGGCAACGACGTCGCGGTGCGCGTGTGGGACCGCTCCAGCGTGCAAGTCGACTACGCCGAAGAGTCCGCGCCGGCCGTTGTACGGCGCAGCGCGCCCTTCGGCACGCCGCGCTTCCCGCTCGCGCAACAGATCCCGCCGCAACTGTTCACCGCGCGCAGTCCCGACGGCCAGCTCGTCGGCGGCGGGGCGCTTCCGCCCGAAGAGTTCCCGTACGCGTCGTTCCGCCCGGGTCCGCACGACGTCGTGCACATCGACGCGCCCGAAGGCTCGCACCTCGTGCTCACGATTCCCGCGTCCACCGGGATCTTGGTGCTGCGCGTCGGCGGCGGCCAGACCGTGCTCGAAGGCTATCGCGGCGCCAACCTGTTCCTGATTCAAGGGCAAGGGCGCGTGCAGGTCACCGGCGCGACGACGACCGCGTTCGTGCAGATGAACTACGGCGTGTTCTACACCTCCGACAGCACGTTCGACCGCATCCGCCTGCGCGGCATCGCGGCGCACGACGTGTTCGAGCGGTGCCGCACGAAGCAGATCGAGGCGTCGAGCGTCACCGGCTCGATCGTGTACGACGGCGGCTCGTTCGATCCCGGACTCGCGCGCTTCGAGTCGCAGACCGGCAGCATCGCGCTCGGCGTGACGTCGGCCGCACAGCTCACGGGCCGCTCGCAGGACGGTCACGTGTACACGATGTTCGACCGGCGCGGCGCCGCGAGCGTCGAGCAGCACGGCGAGGGTGAAGCCGTCGCGACGGTTGGCGGCGGCGGTCCGCTCGTGAACGCGATCAGCGGGCGCGGCAACGTGTACTTCTACGAAGGCTCGCTCGTGAACCGGCGCGCGACGAGCCCGGAATGGCGTGCCGTGCACCAGTTGTTCAACACGCACCGCCGCGCGCCGAACGCGTCGCCGGGCGGACGGCCGCACCGCGGCGCCAGCACCGTGCGCGCGCGGCTCTAACCGCTACAGCAGGAATTTGCGCAGCAGCGCGACGTCGAGCTTGAACGTGTGCTGCGGGATGACGGCTTCCACCACATAGCCGCAGGCCAGGAAGAACGCTTGCGCGGGATGGTCGTGGAACACCGGGACCGTCATCTTGTGGCAGTTGTAGTAGTTCGACATCTCTTCGGCACGCGACACGAGCACGCGGCCCACGCTGTGGCGGCGCTGGGCGGGAAGCACGTAGAGCGCTTCCACGTGTCCCAGCGACGCGGCGATGCGCAAGCGCAGCGCGCCGGCGATCTCGCCATCGGCGCGCGCGACGATGTCGTGCGTCTGCTCGTGCCACACGACGCGAAAGTCCCACAGCTCGCTGCGCCAGTCGCGGTCGTGCGATTTCCAGAACGCGTCGGTGTCGCCCGGTTTCGCGATCTCGACCTCAAGCGACATCGTACGCCCAGCCGTCGTAGGCCGCGAAGGTCTTGATGCCCGTCGCGTCTTCCAACGCGTACGCCAGCCGCTTGGGATCGCGCTCGAGCATGCGCGTGGAGAAGTGCGACATGATCGCGACGCCCGGGCGAATGCCTTCGATCAGCGCGCGCGCGTCGTCGTACGTGAGGTGGTCGACGTCCATCGAGTCGCGGTAGCGCAGCACGTTCATCACCAGCACGTCGGGCGCGTGCGCGCGATAGTCCTCGACGATTGCGTCGAAGTAGCGCGTGCACGGAACGTAGGAGATCGTGCCGCCCGGCGTGCGGAAATGCAGCCCGTACGTTTCCACGGGGTGCTGCAGGCGCAGCGACGCGCGCAGCTCGACGTCGCCCACCACGAACGGACCCGCGTTCGCTTCGACGATCCACTCGCGCGGCACGAAACGGCGCGCGTACGCGAGCACGACCGGCTGCGCCGTCTCGTCAACCGCGTCGCGCGGCGCGCATAAGGCGCCGCGCGGCCGCCAGCCGCCTTGGCACATCGCCTCGATCATCGCGTTGACGTCGCCGGAGTGGTCGAGGTGCTTGTGCGAGAGCACGATCGCGTCGAGCGAGGCGGGATCGCACGGCGGAACCTGCGCGAGCGCGCGCACCAGCGCACCGGGGCCCGGGTCGACGTGGATGTTCGCCTCGCCGGTCTGCAGCCAGAAGCCCGCCGAGGAGCGGATCTGCTTGGCGACGACCCAGCGCGCGCCGCCGGTGCCCAGGAATCGCAGCGTGACCACGAGGGCCGCCGTTCGCACCGGCTTCGGCGCGGTCCCGTGGCGCGGGTGGGAGGGAAGCGGGACTGCGGCCGCGATTTAGGCTTTCCTAACTCTTCTGTTAGGAGCACCTTTGCCGATCCGATTCCTGGCCGCCGCCGCGGTACTCGCGGCCGCCACGCTGAGCGCGCCTCGCCCCGCCGAGGCGATTCCCGTGTTCGCCCACCGCTACGGGCTGACGTGCCAAGCCTGCCACACCACCGTGCCTCACCTCACCCCGTTCGGGGAGACGTTCCTCGCCAACGGTTACCGGATTCGCGGGCTCACGCCCAAACCGGCGTTTCCGGTGGCGCTCCGCGTCGAGCTGGCGTATTCGAGCGCGGCTTCGAGCGACGAGGGCGGCGGCGGACTGCCCAAGGCGATCGTCGATGAGGTGGAACTGCTCACCGGCGGACCGGTCGGGTCGCGCGGCTCGTACTGGGCCGAGGTGTATGCGGTGGACGGCGGGTTCCCGGGCCGCGCGCGCGACATCTGGGGCGCCTGGCGCGCCACGCCGGACGGGGCGCGCACGCCGGTAACGCTGCGCGCGGGACAGTTCACGCTGCCGCTGCCGGTGGATCCCGAGACGTTCCGCGAGACGACGGATCACTACGCGATTTGGGATCAGTCGGCCGGCGACAACCCGTTCACGTTCTTCGAGACGAAGATCGGCGGACAGATCGCGTTCGGAGATCCGGCGCGCGCGATCGGCGGATCGGTATCGCTGCTCAAAGGTCACGAGAGCGGTTCGGGGCTGCCCGCGCACGGTCTGGACACCATGGTCGCGCTGCAGCGCCAACTCGGCGACTATACGCTGACGGCATACCGGTACGACGGGTCGCGGCAGCTGCGCGGCGTGGGATTTCAGGGAACGCAGACCTTCGACTACGCCGACCGCTTCTGGCGCGACGGGTTCGGGCTCAGCTGGAACCGCGGCCGTACGCGGGTCGACGCGGTGTACCAGACCGGTAACGACAGCGCGGCCGACGCGTACGGGGACGTCCTGCAGACCAGCGGCGGGTTCGTGCAAGTGCGCCAGGATCTGGGCTCGCGGCTGTTCGCGATCGGCCGCTGGGACGCGACGCAGGACGCCGTATTCGGGCGCGCGCTCACGGCGGGCGCCGGGTACCGTGTGTCGCGGAACACACGGTTCTCGCTGTTCGACACCGTGCGGCGCGATGAGACCGGCCGGGTGACGCATACCGCGTCGTCTTCGCTCCTGTTCGCGCTATGAGTGCGCCGTCGTGAGAATATACGCGCAGCTCGCCGCCGCAGCGGTCACGTGTGCGATGCTGACGTCGTGCGGCGGGGGCCGCTCGAGCGGCGCCGCCGCCCCGCCGGTCGTTCAAACCGGCGGAACCGCGCTGCCGCCCGTCCTTCCGCCGATTCCCGAGGTCGTGAGCGTCAACGGCGTC
>JAXDMB010000025.1:0-6004 GCA_034666325.1 Vulcanimicrobiota bacterium | reverse complement strand
CCCCCCCCCCCCCCCCCCCCCACCACGACCCCCGGCATTACGCCGGCTGCAGCTCAGGCGCGACGAGCTCCGAAGTCCAAGCCTCAATGACATCCCCAGGCTTGAGATCCGCAAACCGCGCAACCTGGATACCGCACTCGAAGTTCTCAGCCACTTCCCGAACATCGTCCTTGAAGCGACGGAGCGACTCGATCTCCCCATCGAACACCACGGCCGCATCCCGAAGCACGCGAACCTTCGAGTTCCGCGTGATCTTCCCGGACTGCACGTAGCACCCGGCAATGGATCCGACTTTGGACACCTTGAAGATCTCGCGAACCTCGGCACGCCCGAGCACGATCTCCCGGAACTTCGGCGCGAGCATCCCGACCATGGCCTTCTTGAGGTCGTTCTCCACGTCATAGATGACCTGGTAGAAGCGCAAGTCGACCTGCTCGGACTCCGCGAGCCGTTTGACCGACTCGTCCGGCCGGATGTTGAACCCGATCAGCACCGCGCCCGAAGCGGACGCGAGGTTGACGTCGTTCTCCGTGATGCCGCCGACGCCGGCGAGGATGACGCGCACGTCGACCTCGGCGTTCGAGAGCGACTCCACGCGTCCGCGCAACGCCTCGACCGATCCCTGGCCGTCGGCCTTGAGGATGAGGTTGAGCGTCTTCTGGCCGCCGTCCGCGGGCATCATCATGAACGTTTCCAGCGACACCTTCGCGCCGCCGGTGGACGATGCCATGCGCACGTCGCGACGCTTCGTCGAACGTTTCGCAGCGGCTTCGCGCGCGGTCTTCTCGTCGGAGACGACCATCATCGTGTCGCCGGCCGACGGCACGTCGTTGAGCCCCATGATCTCCACGGGGATCGACGGTCCGGCCTTCTTCGTCTGTTTGCCCTTGTCGTCGAGCAGCGCACGAACTTTGCCGAAGGTCGGTCCGACCACGACGACGTCGCCGACCCGCAGCGTGCCGGTCTGCACCAGCACCGTTGCGACGGGACCGCGACCGCGGTCGAGCGCCGATTCGATGACGACGCCGGACGCGCGGCGATGCGGGTTGGCCTTGAGCTCGCGCAGGTCGGCTTCGAGCAGCACGGTCTCGAGCAGCTTGTCGATGTTGCTGCCGCTACGCGCGGACACCGGCACCATCTCGATCGTGCCGCCCCACTCGACCGGTTGCAGACCCTCATCGGTGAGCTGCTGCTTCACACGGTCGGGCTGCGCGTCTTCTTTGTCCATCTTGTTGATGGCGACGACGATCGGCACGCCCGCGGCCTTGATGTGCGAGATCGCTTCGCGCGTCTGCGGCATCACGCCGTCGTCCGCCGCGACCACGAGGATCGCGACGTCGGTGACTTTCGCACCGCGCGCGCGCATCGCCGTGAACGCTTCGTGACCCGGGGTATCGATGAACGTGATCGCGCGGCCGTCCTGCTCGACGGTGTACGCGCCGATCTTCTGCGTGATGCCGCCGGCCTCGCCGGCGGCAACGGTCGCAGAACGGATCTTGTCGAGCAGCGACGTCTTGCCGTGGTCGACGTGGCCGAGCACCGTGACGACCGGAGGCCGCGTCTGCAGCATCTCCGGCTTGTCCTCTTCCTGCTCGACGACGACTTCCTCGCCGGCCTCTTTGACGATCGCGTTGAAGCCGAACTTCCGCGCGACGGCCGTGGCCTGATCGGCGGAGATGTTCTGGTTGATCGTCGCCATCGTGCCCATGCGGAACAGCTCCTTGATGACGTCCGCTGCGGGGACGATCATCGAGGTCGCGAGCTCCTGCACCGTCAGGATGTCCGGAATCTCGATCGACTCGAGCTTCTTGGTGGGATCCTCGACGCGGTCGACATAGGCGCCGCTGCGGCGGCGCTGCTTCTCGAGCCGCATCTCCGCATCGCGAGCCTTCTTGGCTTCGAGCTGCTCGCGCGTCTGGCGGCCGCGGCCGCCGCTGCCGGGACGGCCACCACCGCCGCCGCCGGAGGACGGCATGGGGCCGCCGCCGGGCGTGATCGGGCCGTTGCCGGCGGGACCGCCGGGACGTGCGCCGCCACCGCCGAACGGACGCGCTCCGCCGCCGGCGGTCGCGCCGGGGATCGCCCGGAACGCACCGTTGCCGGCGGGACGCCGTCCGGCCGGAGCAGCGCCGGGCGCACCGGGAGCGCCCGCGACGGGAGCCCCGGGCGTGCCGGGCGTGCCGGGACGCGGCTGCTGGTACTGGCCTGGGCCGCCCTGGCCGGGACGCGGCGCGACGCCGGGACGGCCCGGAATCTGGCCGTTGCCGGCAGCGGGCGGGTTCATCGGACGAGCCGGCGGACGCGGCGGCCGAACCGAAGCCTGACCGGCCGGAACGGGACGCAGCGTGGGAGCGGCGGGGTCGGCGGGAGCGATCGGCCGGCGCGTGGGCATCGGACCGGGCTGGCCCGGGCGCGGGGCGACGCCGGGACGCGACGGCGCCGCTGGCGGACCGCCCTGCGGCGGCGCTTGCGGCGCACGCGCGGCGGCGGCGGGCTGCTGCGGCTGTGCCGGTGCGGCGGCGGCTGCCGGACGCGAACGCGCCGGCGCGCCCGTGACGGGACGAAGCTGCGGGACCGGTTCGGCGGGCGGCTGCGGCTGCACGCGCGGCGCGGCTTCCGGCGCTGCGGGCGCATCCGGCGGCGCGGCGGCGGCGGCGACTGGGCGCGCGGTTTCGGGCTCCGGCGCGACGGGCTGCGGCGCCGGCGGCACGGCGGCTTGCGGCCGAGCGGGCGGCATGGCGACGCCGTTGCTGCTGCCGGGAACGGCGACAGCTGCCGCCGCGGGTGCGGCCGCGGGGGGCGGCGTCACGGCGGCCGGGGCGGCAGCGGCAGGCGCCGCGGCAACCGGGGCGGCCGGAGCCGCGGCAGGCTGTGCCGCAGGCGTCGACGCGGCGGCTACGGGCGCAGCAACGCTCGCGGCAGGGGCCGCGGGAGCGGCTGCCGGTGCGGGCTTCTGGGCGGCTTTCGCCCCCTTGAGCTGTGCGCGGAGGAGGTCGGCGACCTTCGGCTCGACGACGCTGAGTTGGTTCTTTGCCTCGAGGCCGAGCCGGCCGAACAGGCCGAGCAGGTCTTTCGACGACATGCCGAGCTCTTTCGCGAGCTCGAAAATTCTGGGTTTACCGGTTGCCATGCAATCCTTCAAAGATACGGCCCCCGAGGGGTGCCGTCCGCCGCTAAGTCATTGTTGTTGAGCTCCGAGATCCGGAGTGTTCCGGCGCGTTCGCCGGGCCAGTTACCATTGTAGCAGAGCTTCGATACTCAACCCAGGATAACGCTTGTTCTTCGCGACCCGTTGCGCACATTCACGCGAGCACAGGTACGCGCCGCGGCCGTCCTTCCGCTTGCTTCCGTCAGCGAGCCAGCGGTCCTGCGGCCGGGTGAAGCGCCGGAGCGCCGGCTGCGGGAACACGGTCCGGCAACCGACGCACGTGCGCTTGGGGATCATTCCGTGGTGAACATCTCGCGCTTGAACTCCTCGAGCCGGCGCAGAAGCTCGTCCTGATCGATGGCGGCCTCTTCCACCTCTTCGCCTTCCGCGGCCACCGCCTCGTCCTCGCCGGTCTCGCCCTCCGCGACGCCGGCCGTGGCCGCGCGCGCCTCGCGCTCCGCCGCGTAGCGCTCGCGGGCTTCGGCGGCCTCGGAGTCGCTGGTGATGTCCATGCGCCAGCCAGTGAGGCGGGCGGCGAGGCGGACGTTCTGACCTTCGCGCCCGATCGCCAGCGAGAGCTGATGATCGGGAACGATGACGAGCGCGATCCCCTCGTCCTCGTACAGCTCCACGCCCAGGACCTTCGCCGGCGCGAGCGCGTTGGCGACGAACGCCGGCAGGTCGGCGGCCCAGCGGATCACGTCGATCTTCTCGCCGCGCAACTCGTCCGACACGTTCGCGATGCGCGACGACTTCGGGCCGAGGCACGCGCCGACCGCGTCGATCTCCGGCCGCTTCGACGTGACCGCGACCTTGGTGCGCGCGCCCGGCTCGCGAGCGATCGCCATGATCTCGACGATGTCGTCCTGGATCTCGGGCACCTGGAACTCGATCAACCGCTGCACGAGACCTTCGGCCGCGCGCGAGAGCACCACCAGCGGACCCTTGTTGGTCTTGCGCACGTCGAGCACGTACGCGCGGATGCGGTCGTTGATGCGGTAGTTCTCGCGCGGAACTTGCTCCGAGAACGGCAGCAGCGCTTCGGTCTTGCGGTCGTCGAGCAGCACGTACATGTTGCGCTGCTCGTAGCGCTGCACCGAGCCGAGCACGATGTCGTGCAGCTTGGCGGAGTACGTGTTGTAGACGGTGTCGCGCTCGGCTTCGCGGATGCGCTGCACGATCACTTGCTTCGCGGTCTGCGCGGCGATGCGGCCGAAATCACGCGGCGTGACGACCTCGTCGAAGAAGTCGCCGGGCTCGTACTGTTTGCCCGCCTCGGTCCGCGCGATCTCCAGCTTGGGATCCGTCACCTCGCCGTCGGTCACGACGTTGCGGCGGTGATACACCTGATAGTCGCCCGTCGTGCGGTCGATCGTGACGATCGCGTTCGCTTCGCCGCCGAAATTGCGCTTGTACGCCGAGATCAAGGCGGCTTCGAGCGCTTCGAGCAGCGACTCGAAGCTGATGTTGCGTTCGGTTTCTATCTCGCGTAGTGCCGCGATCATCTCTGCGTTCATCGGTTCTTCTCTCGTTGTTTCGCGCGCTGGAGGTCGGCGCGCACGTCGTACTCAAGGTTTGCCGACTTCACGACGGCTAGGGGTATTGGAAGCTCGCCTTTGTCGCGGACGAGGATGACGTTCGTGCCGCGCACGCCGTCGAGCTTGCCGCGATGGGTCTTGGCGTTCTCGATCGCGAGCGTCGTGACGATCTTCACGTCGCGCCCAGAAAAGCGGTCGTAGTCGGACGGTTTGGTGAGCGGGCGGTTCAGTCCGGCCGACTCGATCTCGAGCGTGTACGGGTCGGGGAACGCGTCGAGCGCGGCGTTGATGCTGCGCGCGATCCGTTCGCACGTTCCGACGTCGACGCCGCCTTCGCGATCGACCGTCACGTGCAGCGCGGTCTGCTGCCGGTGCCGGTGGGCGCTCGAACCGACGATCTCGACGTCCTTGAACTCGGGCTGGTGCGGCAGGCCGTGCACGACTCGTTCGAATGCTTGGTTGAGAAGGCTCTCCGCCCCGTCCATCACCGCTCCAGTTTGGCTCTTACAACACAGAAGCGCGGGCTTTGCCCACGCTCCCAGCGTCTACGTCCGTCCGCCATCATACGATACGGGCGGCTTTTCCGCAATCCGAGGCGCTAGAGGTGGCGCGGGACGGGCGTGCGCAGCGAGCCCGGGACCACCTGCTCCATCCGGGGATCGTTGCACGACACGTCCACCGTCTCGACCACCGGCTTCAGGTCGGGACTGCGGTCGGGGAGGTACGGGCGCGGGAAGCCGCCGGCGAGCGACGGCATCGGCGTGGGCGGCGGCGGCGGCGGGTGGTCGGTGATGCGGAAGGCGCGGCACACCTCGCGGCCGAGCACGTCGCGCCGGCGCTCGAACACGTACGCGATCGAGTCCGCGTGCACGAGCGTCCGCTTGACGCGGATCAGGCCGAAGGTGGCGGCGAGGATCTCCGCGGGCGGCGCGAGGGCCTTCTCGTAGGCGTCGACAGCGGCGTTCGGGTCGAGCCCCGGGGTGTAGCGGCCCGGCGTGACCGGGCCCTTCGGGATCAGCGAGCGCAGCTTGTCGTTCAGCGACGCCAGCGCGTTCGACGGCGAGGCGCTCGGGCCGGGAACGGCGCCGCCGGGCACGCCTTGAGCGGCGCCGGGACGGGCGGGTGCCGCCGCGGGGGTGGAGCTCGAGCCCGCGCCGGGACGCGTCGCCGGAGTCGTGCCCGCCTTGGTGGGCGGACCGGCACCAGTGGCCGCCGGCGCGCCGCTTGCGACCGCCGCGGGGCCGCCGGATGCCGCGGCTGCGGGGCCCGCTGATGCGGCGGGAGCGGGTCCGGCGGACGAGGCCGCGGCCGGCGCCGC
>JAXDMB010000024.1:0-5479 GCA_034666325.1 Vulcanimicrobiota bacterium | reverse complement strand
GGGGCTCACCATCGCGCTCGTCGTCGGGGTGGGCGTCTTCACGTACCTGTGCGATCTGTTGTTCGGGTTCGTGTTCGGCTGGCTGACCGGAGGGTCGCGCTAATGGATCAGGACGTCACCACCGCGGTCAGCGAGCCCGAAGAGCTGCAGGCCGCCGCGCCCGCCGCGTCGCCCGCGCAGAAAAAGCAGGACGACCGCAAGAAGTGGTTCGTGATCCACACGTACTCGGGCTACGAGAACAAGGTCAAGGCCAACCTCGAGCGCCGCATCCACTCGATGAACATGCAGGACAAGATCTTCCGCGTGCTCGTCCCGATGGAAGACGAAGTCGAGTTCAAGGACGGCAAGCGCAAGATCACGCCCAAGAAAGTGTTTCCGGGCTACGTGCTCGTCGAGATGGACATGGACGACGCGTCTTGGTACGTCGTGCGCAACACGTCGGGCGTCACCGGGTTCGTCGGGTCGCCGGGGTCGGGTGAGAAGCCCGTTCCGCTGCAGGATAAAGAAGTCAAGACGATCCTGAAGCAAATGGGCATCGAGACGCCCAAGCTCAAGATCGACTTTGCGAAGGGCGACCGGATCAAGGTTACCTCGGGGCCGTTCTTCGACTTCACCGGGATCGTCGACGATATTCAGCCGGAGAAGGAGAAGGTTCGCGCGCTCATCTCCATCTTTGGGCGCGAGACTCCCGTTGAGCTCGAGTTCTACCAGATCGAGAAAGTTTAGGCGGACATGGTGGCGGGGCGAGCGGCACCGCATCGGTTCTGACGGCACGCGGCCCCGGACATCCTGTCCGGGGCCGCTCTGTCTTCGCATCGCTTCCGCGCATCCTGCGCACGCTCGCTCACACGGCCGTCAGAACCGATGCGGTGCCGCTCGCCCTTGGCGCGGTTCGTGTGACGACGGACGAAGGCTGCAGGTGCGTTGTTTCCGTTGCGTCTTAGTTGTAGTTCTTGAGGTTCGGCCAGATTTGCGAGAGCGGCGGGTGCAGGGCTTGGCAATATGCGATCGTCTTGCCGTTTTCGTACGCCATCGCGTATGGGGAAGACGTCGTGCCTAGGATTCGGACGTTGGTGCAGTAGCGGCGCAGCCGCTCGGGGTTGTTTTGTACGCGCAGGAGGTCCGTTGCCGGCTGGCCGCGCTGGGCCCAGAGATAGTATTGGTTGTGGCCGCTCAGGGCCGGGGGGAGACCGTACGGCGCGCCGTAGACGTCGATGGCGGCGGCTTCGCCGTAGTTGTCGACCAGAACCGACGTGTGCGCGCGCACGTCCGGCGGGAGCGACGTCCATGCCGTGCCCACTTGGCGGACGTAATCGTGCCAGCCGAGCTGGTCCGCGAACTCTTGCGGCAGCGCGGTTCCGGCGAAGCTTCGTTCTGTTTGCGCCGGTGCCAGGTGCAGGTGCTGCATGTATGCGATCAGCGTTTGCGGCGGCAAGATCGGCAGTGCGATGGGCGCCGCGACCGCGGAGAACGCGACCGCGGCCGTGAGGTACGCGGCGCGCACGGCCGTGCGGCGCACGACGCGTTCGAATGCTGCGGCGCCGAGTGCGAACAGCGGCGGGTATGCCGCGGACAGATAGTAGTCTTTGCCGTGCGACGCGATGAGGATCGCCGTTACGACGACGAACGCGATTGCGATGAAGCGTGCCGGTGCGAGGTTGCGCCAGGCGAACGGGGCGATGATGCCCGCGATCCAGATCGGTGCGAACAGCGGATTCATCACGAAGATCTGGTTCGCGATGAAGGCGACGGGTGAGACGATCACGTTCTTGTCGCCGGCAGCTCGCACCAGTTCCGCGAAGGGCCAGCCGTTTGCGGCTTGCCAGGCGATCGACGGCAGCGCGATGATGACCGCCATTGCGAAGCCCAGCCACAGCTCGCGGCGCGCGAGCAGGCGGCGTTCGGGCGTGAGTACGAGTCCGGCGCCCAGCGCGATCAGCCAGGACGGGATTGCGTACTTCGCTTCCATCGCGAGGCCGGTGACGATGCCCGCCCAGAGCAGAGCGCGGCGGTCGTCGAGGATTGCCGCGCGCGCGAGGGCGTAGGCGACCGCGGTCCATGCGAGCGGCTCGAACACCGTGGTGTTGAACGTCGCGAACATTCCGAGGAACATCGGTGCGGCGGCGGCCATGATGCCTGCCGTCCATGCCGCGGCGTCGCCGCCGCCCAGCAGTCGTACGAAGCGGACCGTCAGCCACACGAGCGCGGCCGCGGCGAGCAGTGCCGGGACGCGCAGCAGCCACGTCTGGTGGCCGAGGCCGTAGAATGCCGCGGCGAGCAGCGGAACCAGCGGCGGCTGATCGACGTATCCGAACGACGGGTGGCGGCCGCAGACGATGAAGTACAGCTCGTCGCGAAACACGTCGTAGCGGTTCGCGAGCGGCAGGCGCAGCACGAACACCGCCGCGCCGAGACCGAGCGCGATCCGGTCCAACGGTTCGCGGCGCGAGACCAGCGGATTCCGCACGAGGCATCGTTTGTCGACACGCCGTTCGTTCCTCGCGCCGCGGCGCAATCGTTCGGCTCGGATATCTCGGGTGCGCTAACGGCCTTTGCCGGCGACGGTCTGCACCACGTAGGTGATGCTCGCGGCGCTCACCACCGCGAACACGCACCAGCCTGCCGCGGCGAGCCACGGTGCGATGCGCCGCTGCTTCATCACCTTGGGGTTGCGGCCGACGAGCAGCATCAGCGCCATGGTGAACGGGGTCGCGATGCCGCCGGCGATTCCGGAATAGAACAGCAGCGTGATCGGCTTGACGCCCGCGAAGCCGATCGCTACCGCGATCGCGACGCATGCGATCAGGGTGAGATAGAACGCCCGCGCGCGCTCGAACGTCGCGTCGAGGCTGCGCCGCCAGCCGAACATCTCCGCCGCGACGTACGCGCACGTTCCGGCGATCACCGGGATCGCGACGAGCGCTGAGCCCAGCAGCCCGATGCCGAACACGAGCGATGCGTACTTGCCGGCGATCGGCTCGAGCGCGCGCGCAGCCTGTTCCGCCGTGTCGACGTGCTCGTGACGCACGCCGAGCGTCGCGCCGGTCGCGATGAGGATGAACCAGAACGTCAGACCGGCGACGACGATGCCGAGCGCGGCGTCGACTTGCACCAGACCGAGCCGGTTCAGCGGCGGTTTCTCCTCGCTCTGCTCGATCGTCTCCCACACGTACGCGTATGCGGTGAGGGTGGTTCCTAGAAGCGCGAGCGCGCCCGACACCATTTCCGGCCGGAAGCTGAAGTGCGGAATGAACGATCCCGCGAACACGGCGTGCCAGTCGGGGTGCGCGAGAAACGCCGCTCCCACGTACGTGAGAAAGAGCAGCGCGATGTAGCGCAGCACGCGTTCGATCGCGGTGTAGCTTCCGAACACGAGCACGATGACGGTGAGCGCGCCGAGCGGGAGAAGCCACCAGGCGTAATGGACGTGCGTGAGCAGCGCGAGCGCGGCGCCGCCGCCTTCGAGATCTGCTGACAGCGTGAGAACGTTCACCGCGAGCAGCGCCGCGAGCGCCGCCAGCGCCCAGCCGCGGCCGTAGTTCGCGCGAACGCAGTCCTCGAGCCCGTTGCGCGACACGGCGCCGACTTGCGCGGCGATCGACTGAATCACGGCGAGCATCGGGATCACGAGCAGCGTGAGCCAGCCGAGCTCGTAGACCGTCGTGGATCCGATGACGGCGAGCGTCGCGACCGTCGTCGGGTCGTTGTCCGACGCGCCCGCGATGATGCCGGCGCCGAACTTCGCCGCTTGCGGCGGCGTGCGTTCGCCGGCGTCCTTCGTGCTCTGCGGCCCTCTCCGCGTGCGCCTCATCCCGGATGCTCTACCCGAACGGCGCGCTATCGTACTGCGCTAGCGGTCTGCGCGTTCGGGCTTCCTCGCTTGTTCCGAGAGTTTTTTCCACACGGTCCGCGAAGCGCGTGCTCAACCATAATGAACGAGTCCGACGCTACCGAACCGACCAGCGCCCCGACCGCGCAGCACACGGCGCCACCCGCCGAGGTGACGGGGCCTGCCGTGGACACGGCGCCGGACCAAGCCGTCCCGCCGGAGCTCGCCCCGGCCGCCGACGGCGCTGCGGCAGCCAGTGCTGATGCGGGCGCGGACGGGACGAACGCGGGGGTGGATGGGACCAACTCCGCCGGGGACGGGAACGCCGATGCGGTCGCTCCTGCGGGCGATGGAGACGCGATGCCGGCCGCTGAGCCTGCCGAAGACGAGGGCGAGGCGGTGGAGATCAATCCGGCCGCCGAGCCGCCTCCCGACGAGGAACCGAGTGCGGCAGTCGCCGCCGCGCCTCCGGCCGTCTCAACGGGCGATGCCGCGGCCGATTCCACTGGGGAAGACGCGGCGCTCGCGGAGGACGCCGTGGCGGCTGTCGAGATCAATCCCGCCGCGGAGCCGCCTGCGGATGAGCAGCCGTATCAGGCGGCCGAGGAATCCGTTCCCGTCAGCGCGCCCGCCGCTTCCGCAGACATTGCAGCCGTCGAGAACCCGCCGGATGCGTCCGTGGCGGATGCGGCAGTGGGCGACGAAGTGATAGCGGCGGTGGAGATCAACCCCGCTGCGGAGCCGGAAGCGACCGCCGAGCCCGCCGCTGGTGCGGAACCGGCGTCCGCGCCGGCGGCCGGTGAGTCTGTGGAAGCGGCGCCCGCTGCTGCGAAGCCGGGACCGAAGCCGCCGGATCCGCGTGCGGAAGAGCGGCGTCAGCGCGCGCAACAGGCGTGGGAACGCGTCGTCGCTGCGCGCGAGAGCGGGGAAATCCTCAGCGGGACGGTGACCGCCGCGGTCAAGGGCGGATTGCTCGTCGACGTCGCCGGTATTCGCGGCTTCTTGCCCGCGTCGCAAGTGCGCGTGCCGCTCGGCACCGCGATCGACACGCTCGTCAAGACGAAGGTCCCGCTCAAGGTGATCGACATCGATCAGACGCGGCGGCGCATCGTCGTGTCGCACCGCCGCGCGGCAGAAGAAGAACGCCGCCACAAGCGCACGGAGCTGCTGCGCTCGCTCGAAGTCGGTCAGATGCGCGAGGGCGTCGTCGTGCGGCTCGCGGAATTCGGCGCGTTCGTGGATCTCGGCGGCGTGGACGGATTGATCCCGATGCGGGAGCTCGCGTTCGAGCGCATCGACAAAGCGGGCGACGTCGTGACGATCGGCGAGCATCTGCAAGTCGAGGTGCTGCGCATCGACGAGAACGGCAAGAAGATCTCGCTGTCGCGCAAGAACGCGCTGCCCGACCCGTGGCGCGACCACGCGAACGTGCTGCGTCAAGGCTCGACCGTCGAAGGCAGAGTGGTGGCCAAAGAGCCGCGCCTGCAGGTGGAGCTGGCACCGGGCGTCGTGGGTTCGATCCGCGAGAGCGACGCGGATCCTGCGGACTACGAGCTCGGCGAAGCGATCGAAGTCCTCGTGCGCCGCGTGGACCGCGCAACACGCCGCATCACGCTGACAACAATGCACGGCGCCGCCGCCGTCCCACCG
>JAXDMB010000023.1:0-10360 GCA_034666325.1 Vulcanimicrobiota bacterium | reverse complement strand
CGGTCGCGACGAGGAACGCGCCCGCGCCGATCTCGATCGCACCCAGATAGCGCTTCACGCGGTTGAGCGCGCCCAGCGCCTGCGTGATCGCGCCGGCCGTGATGAGGAACGGCACGGCCAGCCCCATCGAGTACGTGAACAGCAGCGCCGAGGCGGTCGCGTACTGCTCCTGAGACGCCTTGAGGATGATCAGCGAGAGGATCGGGCCGATGCACGGGGACCAGCCGCCGGCGAACCCGATGCCGACCAGGAACGACGCGAAGAACGACCTATTGACGCTGCGCACCTGGATGCGCTTGTCCATCATGAGCGCCGGAATCTTGAACAGCCCGATCATGTTGAGCCCGAGAATGATGACGATCGCGCCGCCGACGCGCGCGATCCAGTCCTTCACCGTCGCGCCGAAAATCTGGTCGGACGCGAAGAACGAGCCGAGCGCGCTCACCGACAGCCCGATCGCCATGAAAACGACGGTGAACCCCGCGACGAACGCAAGCGCGTGGAGCATCACGCGCATGCGGCTGGCGGCGTCCGCGTCCGCCTTGAGCTCCTCGAGGCTGGAGCCCGTGAGGAACGACAGGTACGCCGGGATGAGCGGCAGGACGCACGGGGACACGAAGGACACGAGCCCGGCCAGGAAGGCGGTAGCGAAGTTCAGGTTGGCGGCGGTGTTCACGGCACTCCCATGTTAGACGGCTCTGAGACCCCGCCTGGGTGCGCTCCGGTGGCAGCGCGGCGTGCCGCAGGAGCGTCCTCTCGCCGGCGGTCGCGTAGGGCGCGGGAGCCGCGCGCCGTATCCACGGCGAGGTGAGCCACTGGTTCGTCTATCCGAACATCGACCCGATCGCGTTTCACCTCGGGCCGGTCTCCGTGCACTGGTACGGGCTCTCGTACCTGTTCGGCTTCATTTGCGTGTTCTTGTGGATGAACCGGGCCGAGGGCCGGCGGAGGCTGGGGCTCACCACCGACCAGATCCAGGACTTTCTGGTGTACGCGCTGATCGGCGTGCTGATCGGCGGACGCACCGGGTTCGTGATCGCGGACATCATCACGAAGCACAACCTGGCCGACTATCTGGCGCACCCGCTCAACTTCATCGCGATCTGGCAGGGCGGGATGGCGTTCCACGGCGCGCTCGTGGGCGTGATGCTCGCGATCGTGCTGTTCCTGCGCAAGCACCCGGGCCTCACGTTCGGCATCCTCAGCGACGAGGTGGTCGTGCTGGTGTCGCTGGGCATCTTCACGACGCGGCTCGTGAACTTCATCAACGACGAGCTGCCCGGCAAGCTGTGCCTGCCCGACCACCCGTACTGCATCCTGTTTCCGGCGTATTCCGACGGGTACCGCTATCCGTCGCAGATCTTCGAAGCGATCCTCGACATTCTCACGCTGCCGATCGTGCTGCTGGTGTACCGCATGCACCCGCCGCCGGGCGTCGTCGGGTGGACGTGGTTCACGATCTACGGCGTCACGCGGTCCGTCGCGGAAATCTGGCGCGAGCCCGGCTTCACCGTGCTGGGCCTCGACGGCGGCCAGTTCGTCGCCGTGATCCAAATCTTCGTGGGAATCGGGATGATCGTCTACTCGTACCGGCGCGGGACCGCAGTCCCGGCGCGGTGAAGCTATCGCTCCGTGATGCACCTTGCCGGCGGTACGGTCGCCGAGCGCGTGGCGGCGCTGCGCGAGCGCGTCGACGAGGTCGCCCTCGCTTCCGGGCGTGAGCGCGGATCGGTCGCGATCTTGGGCGTCACGAAGACGCAGCCGCGCGAGACCGTGCTCGACGCGCTCAGCGCCGGTCTGACGGACGTCGGCGAAAACTACGTGCAGGAGGCGCGCGCCAAGTACGACGGCCTGCCGCCGTGCACGAAGCACTTCGTCGGGCATGTGCAGACGAACAAGGCGAAGGCGATCACCGCGCTGTTCGACGTGGTGCAGAGCGTCGACCGGCTCGACGCGGGGCTCGCGCTCGCGAAGGCGTCGCGCGACGCCGGGCGTTCGCTGCGCGTTCTGGTACAAGTGAACGTGTCGCCGGCCGAACGGTTCGGAGCGGCGCCGGCCGACGCGCCGGCGCTCGCCGCGCGTCTGCGCGCCGAAGGCTTGGACGTCGACGGCGTGATGGCGATCGGCCCGCTGCAGGGCGACGTCGACGCGGCGTTCGCGACGGCGCGCGCGGCGTTCGAGCGGGTGGGCGGCACGACGCTGTCGCTCGGTATGTCCGGTGACTGGGAGCGCGCGGTGCGCCACGGCTCGACGATGGTGCGGCTCGGCACCGCGATCTTCGGCCCGCGGCCCGCGAAAGAGAGGAGCCTGTCATGAGCATGTTCGCACGGATCGGGTCCTGGTTCGCGATCCACGACGAGGAAGAGGACGAGCTCTACACGCCCGACGAGGTGGGCGCGAAGCGCAACGTCGTTCCGATCGGCGAGGCGTCGCGGCGTGCCGGCAGCTCGGTGGCCGTGTTCGCGCCGCGCTCGTTCGGCGACGTCACGGAGATCGCCGACGCGCTGCGCGCGCGCCAAGTCGTGATCGTCAACATTCAGGGCGCCGACCGCAACCTGCTGCAGCGCGTGGTCGACTTCACGTCCGGCGTCGCGTACACGATCGACGGGCGCATTCAGAAGCTCGCGGAAGCGATCTATCTGGTGGTGCCGGCCGGTGTCAACGTGAACTCCGCGGGCGTGCGCGAGCAGCTCGACAACGACGGTATTCTCGGCATCAAGGACCTGCGCTAATGGCAAAGATCACGATCATCGACATCCAGCACAAAGAGTTCAAGAAATCGCTGCAAGGCTTCGACCGCAACGAGGTCAACGAGTTCCTCGACGAGATCATCGAGACGCTCGAGGACGAGGCGCAGACGCGCACCGCGCTGCAAGGCGAGATTTCGGATCTGCGCGAGCGCCTGTCGCATTTCAAGGCGATGGAAGAGTCGCTGCAGTCCACGCTGCTGCTCGCGCAGCGCACCGCGGACGAAGTGAAAGCCGCGGCGCACAAAGAGGCGGACCTCATCAAGCAGCAGGCGCGGTTCGAAGCGCAGCGCGAGATCTCGTCGCTCGCGGACCAGATCTACGAGTCGCAGCGTGAGGCGCAGCGCCATCAGGACACCGCGGAGAAGGCGAAGAGCGAGCTGCGCTCGCTGCTGATGTCGCATCTCGCGATCCTCGAACGCAATCCGGCCGGGCCGGTGCCCCCGGCGGCAACCCCGAGCGCGCCGGCCGGGAACGGTGAGACGGACGCGCTCGAGCAGCTGCCGCTGGGCAACGGCAGCCCGAAGCACAAGATCGTCGAGTAGCGCGCTAGGCGCGCGCGAGCTGGTCGCGCATCTCCTTCGCCCCGAGCGGCTCGTTGTAGATCGGTGAGCCCGGCTGCTGTTTGCGGCCGCCCTCGACCAGCCCGCCGTTGTCGACGGGATCGAAGCCGATCTGGTCGATGAGGTCCATGACGACACGCTTCGCGGCGGAGTCGTCCGAGGCGACCGGGATCGCGAGCCGGCCTTTCTCGCCGTTCGGCTTGCCTTCGCTCGCGAGCCGTTTGTAGAACACCGTGTTGAACGCCTTGACGATGCGCGCGCCCGGGACGAGCGCGCGGGTGAACTCGGTCGACGTCTTCGAGCCGAGGTCCTCGATCTCGAAGTCCTCGGTGTAGGCGTTCATCGCGTCGATGACGATCTTCTCGTCCCAGCCCTCGATCTCGCCGAGGGTCTCCTCACGCTTGGTCCAGGGGACCGCGATCAGCACGACGTCGCTCGCGTCGACCGCGTCCTGCGCGTGCGCAGCCTCCGCATTGGGGCCGATCTCGGCGACCAGCGATCGAAGCGACTCCGGCCCGCGCGAGTTGGCGATTCGCACGTGGTGGCCGGCTTTCGCGAACAGGCGCGCGGCATTCCCTCCGATGTTGCCGGAGCCCAAGATCCCGATCTGCATCCGTTTCCTCTACTCCCGGGGGAGACCGCTCCACCGGCGTTCGGCGTGATTTACGCCATACGGCTCCGAGGTCCCGCGGAACGGTTGCTCGCCGGGTTGCGGCGGCTCGAGATCCCGCGGCCCGAGCGATGCGACATCAGCTGGAGCTGGGTGGCTTTCGCGGGAAGTGCCGTGCCAAGTGCCGGGCCACTTCTTCGAGCGGCGCGATCGACACGAGATCGGCGTGCCGGTGATCTCTTCGGCGCGAGCGATCGCGGCGCGAAGCCGCTTCCCGTCGACGAACTGGTCAAGCCGCGTATTCACCACGAGCCGCTCGCGCCTCCGCCGCCGGAAAACCCGCCGCCGCCCGAAAAACCGCCCCCGGAAAACCCGCCGCCGGAAGACCCGCCGCCGCCGGAAAACCCGCCGCCGCCGGAAGTCCAGCCCGACGAAACGCCGCTCCAAAACCAGCCCTTCCGGCCGTGCCGGAGGCTGCGGGAAATGAAAACTCCGCGGCTCGGAATGCGTCCGACCAATACGAAAACGCCCGCGATCATCAACAAGATCACGAGGAATCCGATTCCGACGAAAGCCCAGTCCCCGGCGGAGTCTGACGCGCCCGTGGACGGCGCAGCACGCTCACCCGGCGCCTCGCCGCCGATCGTGGTGAGGATGCGCTCGACACCGGCGGCCAGCGCTGCATCCGGTTGGCCGGCGCGCAGCTTGGGCGTGATGCTCTCGCGGATGATGCGCGATGCGGTCGCATCGGGGACGGTTTGCTCCAAGCCGTACCCGACCTCGATCCGCACCTTGCGGTCCGCTGAGAACACGAAAAGGATCAGACCGTCGTCCAATCCTTTGCGGCCGACCTTCCAGCGCCGGAACGCGCGGACGGTCCAGTCCTCCATCGGCGCATCGCCGGTCGTCGGCGTTACGTAGACGAGAATCTGGTGTCCGGTCTTGGCCTGATACGCGCGCAGCCGAGCGTCCAGCGACGCGACGGTCTGCGGTTTGAGAAAACCGCTCGTGTCGGTGGCCCATCGCACCGGCGACGGCGGGATGGAGAGCTCGGCGCCGCTTGCCGCGGCCGCCGCGCCGATCAGGATCAGCGACAGCAGCGCGAAGAACCGGCGCGTACGAATCAGTCTGCCCTCCGGTATTCGAGCGATCAGCCTGGGACGACCGCGAAGTCGAGATCCTTCACCGCTGCGCCGTTGAGCGAGACCGTGCAGCGATATTTTCCGACGGGCCACGGGTTCGGCAGAGAAAACTTTGCATCGGCCGTATTGTCGATCACGCCCGTCGTAAGGTCGGTTGCGACGATCTTCTGGTTCTTCATTCCGCCCGCATCGAGAGCGATGTACTCGATGTGAAGCTTCGCGCCTTTTTCGATCTTGTTCAGCGTCGAGACGCAGTGCATCGGGCCGTCCTTGGGGTGGAACTCCGAGACGGTGTTGCCGATATCGCCGCTGCCGTTGTCTTTGGCGAGGTGGACGCTTTCGACGGCGAGCGGGCCTTTGTCGCCCGAGCACGCCGTCGAAGCGAATAAGAACGCGGCGCCGAGCGCGACCATGAGCGGGGCACGAAACATGCGTGTCGACTTCCTGTTGTGATGACGGTTGGGCAACCGCACGACCACGGTTCGTATACGCGAATCGTGGTGCCGGTGGAACGTCGTTGAGCGACCGGTTCGTTTAACCCTGCCATACGTGGCGTCCGGAGACACGATCTCCGATGGGCTGAACCGGATCAAATCCGGCGCGCACACGGCGGCAACAGCGCGGTCATACTGCGGCAAACGCCGTTCTGCACTATCGGTGCATGGACGCAAAGAACTGGATGGCGAGCGCGATGCGGGCGGCGCGCTCGCAGCTCGACATCGCCACGCACAACCTTGCCAACGCCTCGACGGACGGATTCCGGCGGGAAGTCGGCGCGACATCGATCGGCGCGCACGGGCTGGTCGTCTCCGAGCGCACGGTGCACGAGCAAGGCGCGGTGCGCACGACCGGACGGACGTTCGACCTCGCGCTGCTCGGTGACGGCGCGTTCCGCGTCGGCGGCGCGACGACACGTGAGGGCGCGTTCACGCGCGACCATGACGGTTTTCTGACCGACGACCGCGGCCGGCGTTTGTACGGTGCGCAGGGCGCGCTCCGCGTGTCCGAGGATGCGACGATCGCGAGCGACGGCAGCGTGCATGACCACGGCCGCATCGTCGACCGCATTCCGCTGCGGGCGGGCACGCATCTCCTCGCCGGCGCGCTGGAAACCAGCACGGTCAACCCGGTCTCCGAGACGCTCGCGATCCTGACCGCGCAGCGCGCGTTCGAGACGGCGCAGAAAACGCTGCTCGCGATCGACGCGACGCGCGAGAAGGCCGCGAACGACGTGGTGCGCGTGCGATGAACCGCGCAATGTTCGCCGCGGCCAGCGGCATGGCTGCGCAGCAGACACAGCTGGAGATCGTCGCCGATAATCTCGCGAACGCCGATGTCGCGGGATTCAAGAGCGCCGCGGCGACGTTCGCGGACGTGCGCGCGGGATCGCTCGGGCTCGGCACGACGAGCGTCGGAAAGCACGCGGTGTTCGCGCAGGGGAAGCTCGTGCGCAGCGGCGGCGCGTTCGACCTCGCGATCGACGGGCCGGGATTTTTCGCCGTCGAGCGCGGTAACGCACGGGCGTACACGCGCAACGGCGAGTTCGCGCGCGATCCCGACGGCACGCTGCGCAACAGCGCGGGGTGGGCGCTGCGCGGCGTGCGCATTCCGGCCGATGCGCTGAGCGCGCGCGTGGAGCGCGACGGGCGCGTCGTGGCGGACACGCCGGCGGTGAAAGGCCGCACGCTCGCGCGCTTGCAGCTCGCGTCGTTCGCGGCGCCCGAAGCGCTGCGCCCGCTCGGCGCGACGCTGTTCGCCGCGACGGAGAGCTCCGGTCGCGCGCGGATGTTCGCGCCCGGTGCGCACGGCGGTCCGTCGATCGCGTTCGGCATGCTCGAGCGCTCGAACGTCTCGATCGTCGAGGCGATGATGCAGATTCTCGGCGCGCAGCGCGCGTACGAGGCCAATGCCAAGGGAGTGCAGGCGGCAGATGAGATGCTGCGCATCACCAACAACCTGCACCGCGGCTGACGCGATGCGAGCGCAAGACGTTCGTGACGCTCGCCCGGCGCCGCCGGACGTTCGGGATGTCGCGGCCGCGGTGCTGTTCCGCGAGATCCTCAAGCCGCTCGCGCAAGGGCTGGGTCCGGTCGGCGAGATCGCGCTCGGCACGGTCGCGGACGAGCTGTTCGTGCGGAAACGCCGATGAGCCCGGATGCACGGGAGGAGCGCATCCGCGCGCTGATGCCGATGGTCAGACACATCGCGCGGCGCGTGCACCGCATGGTGCCGATGAGTGAGCTCGAAGATTTGATCGGTGACGGTTGCGTGGGGCTGATTCGTGCGGTCGACGCGTTCGATCCGGCGCGCGGTGTACCGCTCGAGCAGTACGCGCGCCGATTGATCGCCGGCTCCGTGCTGAACGGCGTGCGGCGCATGGACCCGGTGACCGAACGCATGCGCCGCACGCTGCGTTTCGCGAACCGCGCGCGCTATGCGCTCGCGCAGGAGCTGGGGACGCTGCCGAGCCTCGGCTCGATGGAGCAGTTCACGCCGGCGCTGTCGCGCGCGCGCACCGAAGCGCACCGCCGCGCGACGCTTTCGCTCGACTATCCGCTTCCCGCGCGCGAGCGGCTCGAGATCGACCGCTCGGACGACCCGCAAACGCTGCTCGGTGCGCGCGTCGAGCGCGAGCGTATGTACGGCGCGATCGCCGAGCTGCCGCAGCGCGAACGCCGCATCGTACTCGCGCACTATTTCGCGGAGCTCCGGTTGCGCGACATGGTAGCGCCGCTGCAGATCTCACCGCAGCGCGTCTCGCAGCTGCACCTCAAAGCGCTTAGACAACTGCGCGAAACGCTGTCGGCAACGGCATGAAGCACGCCGCCGCACCCGGCCCGGCGCTCGACTCGGCGCCGGCCGCGATCGCAGCGCAGGCGTCGGGCCTAGCGCCGCAGCCGCTCCCAGCGCCGGCATCAGCGGCGATCGCCGACGGCGCGTTCGATGTGCCCGCGTCGCTGCCGCGCGATCACCCCGCATGGCAGCGCGACGTGCTCGCTGTCTCGGCGCGCGTGCGCGCGATCGTGGCGCGGATGCGTCCGGTCGCGGTTCGCGTGCTGACGTTCTGGGACCACACCGTCCGCCGGATCAGCATCGGCGGACGGCTCGTGGAGATCGACCCTAGCGGCTGCTATCGCCGTCGCTAAGCGATCGGCGACGGTGGGCAAGCCAGCGCAGAAGGAAACGCTGCGGCCACTCAAAGTCGGGTTCCGCCTCCTCGGCGAGGAAGACCTCAAAGACGACGGCTGAGCGCGCGCCTTACGGGCACGTTCCGATCACGTAGTAGTTCGTGCCCGTTTTCTTCAGCGTCGTCTGGTAGAACACGTTGTCCAGGCCCATGTTCTGATTCGAGCCGTTCGCGAGCGCGTAGCCGCCGCCGTCGTGCGCGCGGCCGGCCTGCACGTGCGCGTAGTTCGACGCGGTGTAGCACACCGGCGGTGCCGGGGTGGGCGTCGGGGCAGGCGTCGGGGTGCCGTTCGGGGTGGGCGTTGCGACCGGCGTCGGCGTCGGAACCGGCGTCGGGCCGCCGCCCGACTGAACGCGGTCGACCATCTTCTTGATCGCCTGCATCTGTACGCCGCTCTTCAGCGCGTAGTTCGAGCCTTCGAAGCCCCACCAGTCCCAGCAGCCGTTCGGGTTGTTGGGCGTGCTGCTCGACACTTGATACGGATAGAGCACCAAGATGTTGTTCGTGTCCGCGTACTTGTTCAATCCCGCTTCGGTGACGAACTTCGTGCCGATGTTCGCTTGCGTCTGCACGCAGCCGTCGAGCGCGACGATCAGCCGGCACTGCGTTCCGCTCGCGCAGCTCGACGGCACGTAGAGATAGCCGTTGGTGTCGAGATCGTTCGCGCCGCCGCCGTACGGCGTCTGGTCGAAGTTGACCAGCGTGCCGGTGGGCGTGCCGGCGTTTCGCGCGTTTACCGTTCCGTAGAAGTACGTCAACCACGTCTTCTGCGAGTCGTAGCCGCTGCAGTTGATCATGTACGGGCTCGCCGTCGTGCCGCACGCGACCTCGCCGTCGAGCGACTCCCAGCCGTGGCCCGCGGCGTAGGTGTTATCGTACTTCGTCGCCACGCCGTAATGCTGGTACTCGCTGTTGAGATCGTCCATCGTCTTTGGATAGACGGTGTAATCCGACGTGCCCGACCACAGGTACGCTTTCTGTCCGTTCAAATTGCTCTTGGGATCGATCGTTCCGGCGGCGGACTGGCTGTCGAGATAGCTTTCGGACGCGGACAGCGAGCTCGCCGTCGCGTACTGGCACGTCGTCTGCGCCGTGGAAAGGCTGTTCTGCGCGCAGTAGTACGGGCCGCCGGCATAGACCGCCGCGTAGTGGAATGTACCGGAGAACGCGACGTGCAGCTGCACTGCCATGAAGCCGCCGGACGAAATGCCCGCGACGGCGGTCTTCGTCTTGTCGACGTTGTACGCGCCGAGGCTCGTGACGCTGCGCGCCGCGCGGTGCTGCGCATCCGGAACCGTGCCGCCCGTGCGGGACGTCGAGCCGGCGCCCCCTCCGCATCCTGCGGCGAGCGCACCGGCAACGACGGTGAGCGCCACGAGGCGCGAGAACGACGGATGCAGGCGCATGGAACTTCTCCCCCGCTGAAGCGAGCGCAGCTGGAAAGAATCTCCAACGGCGATCGCTTATCCTGCGCTATGAGGTTGCTTCCGCGGCGAAGTACCGTTCGACGAAGTTTGCGTACGGGGTCCCTGCAACGTCGAAGCCCGCGTCGGCTGCTTTGCGGAGGGCGCCTGCGGCCCCCGTGTGGTCTCTTTCGGCGAGCAGGATGACCGCTGCGACCGCAGCGCGCGTCCCGCCCGCTCAATGGATCAGGACAGGCCCCGTGGCTGTCTGGACCGCTTCACGGATGCGTGCGATGTCCTCGTTCGTCACCGTGTCGATGGTCCACGGCACCGGCGCGTACGCGGTCTCGTTTCCCTCGAGCAGTTCCCCGGTGTCGTTGCCTTCCTCGTCGCTGCGCCGGATGTTTACCACCGTCGAATACCGGCCGGACGGCAGCTCTTCCGCGGACGGTTGTCCGCCGATCGTGATCCCGCCGATGACCGTTTCGTTCTTCATAGGCTCTCCGTTGTTCCGAGGTTCGCGACGATTCCCTCGACGAGGCGAGCGACGTCGTTCGCGCTGCGCAGCGCTGCTTCCAGCACTTCTTCGTGCGAGGTTGGCGCGCCGGTGCCGTGGACGTTCGTGATCAGCGAGAAGCCCACGACGTCGCGGCCGAGCGCGCGCGCGGCGATCGTCTCGAGCACCGTCGACATGCCGACCGCGTCGGC
>JAXDMB010000022.1:0-11560 GCA_034666325.1 Vulcanimicrobiota bacterium | reverse complement strand
CGACGTCGTCCCGGCGCCGGCACGTTAGCGCGCTTTGGACTGGTGCAGCCAGACCTGATTGCCGTCGGGATCGCGCACCATCGAGATCCAGCAGATCTGCGTCTCGAACGGCTCGCTCGACTCGAGCCCGCGTTCGCCCAGCGCAGCGCGCAGCGCCGGCACGTCGTCCACTTCGAGCGCGAGCGATTGCGCGGTGCCCGGCTTGCCGGCCTGCTCGAAGGATCCGATGCCGAACGTGCCGCCGGCGATGTCGAACTCGGTCCAGAAGTCGGACGCGATCGCGCCGGGCGTGAGCCCGAGCACGTCGCGGTAGAACGCGACGGCGCGCGCCATGTCGGACGCGGGATACATGGTGAACGCGATGCCGGTGATCGTCATGCCGCAACGATACCGCGCTCGCTTGCCGCCGGCCTGTTCGCGTGTGCGTGCTGCGGCGGGGGCGGTGCGGATTTCGGGGAGAAGGATCGCGCCGATGGTTTCAACGGCAAGCGAGCGACCGGCGCGGGCGTCGGCGATTCCCGGCACGATGCGCGCGCTGCGCAAGACCAGCGCCGCGCCCGGTTTTACGCTGCAGCACATCGCGGTGCCGTCGATCGGGCCCAACGATGTGCTGATTCGCGTCAAGGCCGTCGGGTTGTGCGGCACCGACCTGCACATCTACAGCTGGGACCACTGGGCGGAGCGGCGCGTGAAGCCGCCGCTGACGATCGGGCACGAGTTCATGGGCGAGGTCGCCGCGATCGGGAACGCCGTGAAGGCGGTGTGCGTGGGCGACCGCGTGTCGGCCGAGGGGCACATCGCGTGCGGCATTTGCCGGCTGTGCCGCACCGGTGAGGCGCACATCTGCGAGCACGTGAAGATCATCGGCGTCGACACGGACGGCGCGTTCGCCGACTACATCCGCATGCCCGAATCGAACGTGTGGAAGCTCGACCCGTCGATTCCCGATGCTTGGGCGGCGGTGTTCGATCCGCTCGGCAACGCGGTGCACACGGTGATGGCGGCGGGCGTGTCGGTGAAGTCCGTCGTGATCACCGGCGTCGGATCGATCGGGCTGATGGCGATTCCGGTCGCGCGCGCGGCCGGCGCCGCAACGGTGTACGCGGTTGACGTGAACCCGGCGAAGCTCGAGCTCGCCAAGCGCGTCGGCGCGGACGCGACGTTCTCGGCGACGCAGCCCGATCTCGTGGAGGAGATCGTGCGGCGCACGGGCGGTGACGGCGTGGACGTGCTGCTCGAGATGTCGGGGTCGGGCCAGGCGATCGACAACGGCCTCGCGATGGTGCGCAACGGCGGCGTCGCGGCGCTGCTCGGAATTCCGTCGGACGAAGTGGAGATCAATCTCGCGGAGCGGATCATTTTCAAGGGGCTCACGGTGCTCGGCATCAACGGCCGGCGCATGTTCGAGACGTGGTATCAGACGCAGGCGCTCGTGACGAGCGGGCGCGTCGATCTCACGCCGATCATCACGCACGAGATGCGGTTCGAGGAGTTCGACGCGGCGTTCGGGCTGATGAAGTCCGGCGAAGCGGCGAAGATCGTGCTGACGCTGTAGCGGCGCGCTACGCCGACCTGGCTTCGACGGCGGCGGCCGGTTCGCGGTTCGCCGGCTCGTAGGTGCCCGTCTCGATGCGCGTGCGCTTCGTGCGCACGGGCAGCGCGATGCGTTCCACCAGCAGCGGCATCTCGCGCGTGATCGCGATGTGGTTGCGCTCGACGTGCTGCGCGAGCGCGCCGAGATCGTTGATGACGACCGCTTGCGACGGCATCGCGGACCACGGCCGCACCGTGACGGGAAAACCCATCTCGCGCGCGGTGCGGCGCGCTTCGCGGAACGTCGTCGCGGCGCGCGGTTCGTCGCCGGCCGCGACGTCGCGGCCGCGCACGGTCATGTCCGGAATCACGACCTCGTCCACGAAGCGCGCGAACTCTTCGGCGACGGTCGCCGGATCGGAGAAGCGCACGTAGCGCACTTTCGCCAGATCGTCGAGATCGCGCAGCAGCGTCGTCTTGATCTCGGCTTCGTCCCACACCGCGAACATGATGGGAATTCTGCGCCCGCCGAAGATGTTGTACGCCACTTCGAACGCGCCGCTCTCGCTGAGCCCGGTGCGGACGACGAGCATCACGTCGGCGCGCGCGAGCAGCGCGAGCCGCGTGTCGCGGAAACGCCGCGGCGCGAACGCCGCGCCCGCTTCGCTCGCGAACGCTTGGCGGAACGACTCGTTGTCGTGCGCCTTGGTTCCGGTGAGGAACTCCAGCGCGTAGCGCTTGTCTCCCACGAGCCCGCCGATTCCGTCGAGCGCGGTCTGCACGACTCGCGCTTCGCGCTCGCCCGTTTGCGTGAGCGGCTGCCGAACGAAGACTTTAATCATCAGAGATACACCCGTAGATCCCGACAAATGATGCGGCGCCGGTGTCGAAACGTCCACCGCCTGTAAAGTATACAACCGTACGCGACAGCCGAAGTCAAGAGGAAGGAACGAACTTTTTTCCTGAATGACGGCCGTCACACGGACGCAGCTTGCACAAGCGTAGAAAAGTTACCGCGTGCTCACGCCCACGTACGCAGTGGCTTACGGCTCGCGCTCAGACGTGGACGAGGCGCAGATCGCGCCGCACGAGATCCTTCACGTGCGCGATCGCGACGTGCTCGCGAACCAGCGTGCGATCACCATTTCGCGCTACGAGATCGTACATTCCCGGGACGACGCCGTGTAGTACGTACGCACCGCTGCGGTCGGTGCTCGTCGTGTACGACGCCGAATTGTTCTCGCCGTTGACGTGGATCGCGACATCGGGCACCGTTCGACCGACTCGGTCACGAACGTAACCTGCGATCGCGGTCGACGGCTCGCCCTCGGGCGCACGGCCTTCGCCCGGAATCAGCCCGCGCACGAGCGTCTGATGGTACCCGGCGAGCACGCCGATGCCGCGCACGAACAGGGACAGGTAGCCGCGCGCCGAGATCACGAGGTCGTAGACGCCCTGCGGAAGCGGCGTCACGAACGCGCCGCGCTCGTCCGCGTTGAGCGCCGACACGCGCTCGTCGCGCCAGATGAGGTCACCCGGGCGCCGCGAACGGGCACGCTCGAGCGCCGGTCCAGGAGCGTGCACTGCACCGTTCCGAAAGTCTGGTCCACCTCGTTCTCATCGGCGAGCAAGCGTCCCGACGCCACCCACGGAGCCCCAATGAACGCAACCTTCCAGTCCCGCCTCGAAGCCGACCTCGACGCGCTGCGCGCCGCCGGCACCTACAAGCGCCTGCGCCACATCACCGGCCCGATGGCGCCCGAGGTGCACATGGAGGAGGCGGGCGACGTAATCGTGCTCTCCTCGAACAACTACCTCGGTCTGGCCGATCATCCAGAAGTCGTCGCGGCGGGAATCGAAGGGCTCAAGAAGTACGGCGCGGGGACGGCGTCCGTGCGCTTCATCTGCGGCACGTTCGATATCCACCGCGACCTCGAGGACGAGATCGCGTCGGTGTTCGGGTTCGAGGCGTCGCTGTCGTACGTGTCGTGCTGGGCCGCGAACGAAGGCGTGATTCCCACGATCGCCACCAAGGGCAACACGATCATCAGCGACGAGCTGAACCACGCCTCGATTATCGACGCCTGCCGGCTGGCCGGCGCGAAGCGCGCGCGCTACAAGCACGGCGACATGGCCGCGCTCGAAACGCAGTTGCGCGAAGCCGAGGGCATTCCGTTCATCGTGACGGACGGCGTGTTCTCCATGGAAGGTTCCGTCGCGAAGCTTCCGGAGATCGTCGAGCTCGCGCACAAGTACGACGCGGTGACGATCGTCGACGACTCGCACGGCACCGGCGTGATGGGCAACACCGGCCGCGGCACCATCGAGCACTTCGGGCTCGAGGGCAAGATCGACATCCTCACCGGAACGCTGGGCAAAGCGCTCGGCGGCGGCGCCGGCGGTTTCGTCGCGGGCTCCAAAGCACTCGTGGACACGCTCGTGCAGCGTTCGCGCACGCAATTGTTCTCCAACGCGCTCCCCGCGACCATCGCGTGCAGCGCGCTCAAAGCGATCGAGCTGCTCGCGTCGCAGCCGCAGCTCGTCGAGACGCAGCGCGCGAACACGCGCTATTTTCGCGAAGGGCTGCAGCGGCTCGGCTTCAAGCCGCTCGACGGTCCGAGCGCGATCGTTCCGATCATCGTCGGCGACACGGCGTTCGCGATCGCGATGAGCGACAAGCTGTTGCAAGAAGGCGTGTTCGTGACGGGCTTCGGCTTCCCGGTGGTCCCGGAAGGCACCGCGCGCGTGCGCGTGCAGATCTCGAGCGCGCTCACCCGCGACGAGCTCGACCGCGCGCTGGCGGCGTTCGAGAAAGTCGGCCGCGAGCTGGGCGTGATCGGCGAAGCGGCGCACGCGTAGCCGGGCAAGCCATTCCGACCACTGTCGCATAGCGCGCGGCGCCGGTTCACCGTTCGTCGGCTGAACGCGAGCGCATCGCCGGGATACCGTAGGGGGACTATGCCAAACGTTTCGCTCCGCACCGCCTCGGCGCTCGCCGTGCTGGCCGCCTTTGTGCCGCTCGCGGCGTTCGCCGCGGCCAAGCCGTTCACCGGACCGGCTGCCGGCTGGGATCATTCCGTCGGCGTGACCGCGACGGCGCAAGCGCCGCGCGCGCTCGAGACGTGGAAGAAAAGCGGCGGCGAGCAGGTGACGTATCTTTCCGACAGCGCGCTGTCGTACGACGACACGAGGGCGCTGGTGAAGAAGAACATCACCGACAACGGCTTCAAAGCGACAGTCGACACCGACCGCAAATGCGACGGCCGCCGCGCGCACGAGCTGGAGATGACGTTCGGCACGACGGTCGTCCACCAAGTGATCGTAGACGACGCGCCAGGGCTGACGAAGCTAACCTACACACGCCCGCAAGGCACCCCGGTAGCAGCGGACGTGACGAGCGCGATCACGGCATACTGCGGATCGGCGCAATAGGCTCTGCGGCTCACTCCGCGGGGACGATGCGAGTAAGCCGAACCGGCCTCTAAATGACCGCGAGCCACTGGACGTGGCCGTCGAGAAGACGTTTCGAGGCTCAGAACGTCCCGGGATATGCCCCGCCGTCGATCAGGATGTTCTGGGCCGTGATGTAGCCCGCGTGCGCGCTGCAGAGATACGCGCACAGCGCGCCGAACTCCGCAGCCGATCCGATGCGACGAGCGGGAATCGCTTCCGTGCGAATCGCGAGCTGCTCTTCGAACGTGCGGCCGGCTTGATCCGCCGCATACCCCAGCACGACGCGCAAGCGGCCGGTATTGAACGCGCCCGGCAAGACGTTGTTGATCGTGACGCCGTGTTGCGCGACCTCGCGCGCGAGACCGGAAACGAAGCCGGTGAGGCCGCTGCGCCCCGCGTTCGACAGACCGAGGTTCTTGAGCGGTGCTTTCACGGCACTCGACGTGATGTTCACGATACGGCCGAAACGCCGCGCCGCCATTCCGTCGATCGTCGCTTTGATGAGTTCGATCGGCGCGATCATGTTCGCGTTCACCGCGCGCAGCCAATCATCGGGCATCCAGTCGTGGAAGTCGCCGGGCGGCTCGCCGCCCGCGTTGTTGATCAGCATGTCGGGCTCGGGACACGCTTCGAGCAGCGCCGCGCGGCCGTCCGGAGTCGTGACGTCCGCGACGACCGCGGTCACGGGCGAGCCGGTCTCGGCCTCGATCTCGCGCGCCGCCGCTTCGAGCGTCTCTCGTGTGCGCGCCGCGATGGTGACGAACACCCCCTCGCGCGCGAGAGCCTCGGCGCAGCCGCGTCCGAGACCCTGACTGGCCGCGCACACGACGGCGCGCTTTCCGACGATGCCGAGATCCACAACGGCGCGCTTCGCTGCGCGATACGCCTCACCCCGAGCGGAGTGGACCAGAAAGCGGACGCCGGGGAACGAAACAGGTCCAAGAAGCGTGCACTTCTCGGACCTGCATATGGTTGCGGGGACAGGATTTGAACCTGTGACCTTCGGGTTATGAGCCCGACGAGCTACCGGACTGCTCCACCCCGCGACGGGCGACGGTTACAGTAGCACGGGCGTCGAACCGTCGTCAAGGTGCAAGGTCTCGATCTCGCGGCGCTCGCGAAAGTCCAGCTCCACTGCCACCTCGAAGGAACCGTGCGCGCCGAGACGTTCCGCGCGCTGGCCGCGAAGTACGGCGTCGCGCTCGGCGAGCGAGCCGATCCCGCGCGAACCTACGCGTTCGACACCTTCGGCGAGTTCTTGCTCCTCTTCGCGAAGGTCACGCAGACGCTGCGCGCGCCCGAAGATTTTGCGCGAGTCGCGCGCGACTACGCGACGGATGCCGCCGCGCAGGGCGTGGTGTACGCGGAGATCTTCGTCTCGCCGTCCGTGTGGTCGTTCTTCCACCGCGACCTCGACGTCCGCGCGACCGTCGAAGCCATCCGCGAGGCGCTCGACGAGGCCGGCGGCCCGCTCGGCATCGAGGTCGCCTTGATCGCCGACCTCACGCGCAACTTCGGCGCCGAGCGCGCCGAGCAGTCGGCCCGGGAGGCGGTGACCCTGCGCGATCTGGGCGTGATCGGGATCGGCCTCGGCGGCGACGAGGCGAACTACCCGCCCGAGCCGTACGAGCGCGCCTACGCGATCGCCCGCGAGGGCGGCCTGCACGGCGTGGTCCACGCCGGCGAAGCGGCGGGCCCGCAGAGCGTCCGCGCCGCCGTCGAGGTGCTGCGCGCCGAACGGATCGGCCATGGCGTCCGGGCCGTCGAAGACCCGGCGGTGGTGGAGCTGCTCGCCGAACGGCGCATCCCGCTCGAGATCTGCCCCACGTCGAACCGCCTCACCGGGGCCGCACCCGCCACTGCGGCCCACCCGCTCGGCGCGCTCGACGCGGCCGGGTGCGTGGTGACCATCGACGCCGACGACCCGGCCCTCTTCGGCACGACGCTGCTCGACGAGTACCGCTTCGTCGCGGACGCGTTCGGCGAGGCCGCGCTCCTGCGGTTCGCGCGCAACGCGATCGACGCGTCGTTCGCGCCGCCTGCCGCCAAGGCGCGTCTGCACGCGATCTTCGAGCGCTCCCGGAACTCCGAGCCGGCTGGTCGAATCCCGTAGAGCGATGGCCGGCCACACCCATTTCGACGAGTCGACCGAGGAGTATCTCGAAGCGGTCTACCGTCTCGAGCGCGAGGGTCCCGGCGTCACCACGTCGGGCCTCGCCGCGGACCTCGGCGTCGCGCCCGCATCCGTGTCCGGCATGCTCAAGAAGCTGACCGCCGACGGCTATCTCACGTACGAGGCGCGCGGCCAGGCCAAGCTCACGGAGAAGGGCCTCAAGGTCGCGGTCCGCGTGATCCGGCGCAACCGGCTGGCCGAGGTGTTCCTGCAGGACGTCCTCGGCATGCCCTGGGACGAGGTTCACGAGGAGGCCTGCCGCCTCGAGCACGCGATCTCGGAGCGCGTCGAAGCCCGGCTCGTCGCGATCCTCGGTGACCCCAAGGTGTGCCCGCACGGCCATCCGATCCCGCCTGCGGACTTGAGTGAACCGGTTCGCATCGGTCTGCGCCTCGCGGACGCCGCGGCGGGGAGCACCGTGCGCATCGTCGAGGTGGTCGAGGACGTTCCGGAGACGCTGCGCTACCTCGACCGCATCGGGCTGCGCCCCGGCGCGAGCGTCGACGTCGTCGAGCGCGGTCCGTTGGGCGGTCCGATCACGATCGAATGCGCGAGCGGGCGGACCGCGATCTCGATCGAGCTGGCGCGGCTCATCGCGATCGCGATGGAGGCGAGCCCGGCGCTGTCGGCGTGACGATCACCAACGTCCTGATCGCGATCAACGTCCTCGTCTTCCTTTGGGAGCTCGCGACGGGCGGATGGAACACCGATCACGGACAGCTCTACGGACCCGCCGTCGTCGTGTACCACCAGTGGTGGCGCATCTTCGCGGCCGCGTTCTTGCACGGCGGCTGGGCGCACATCGGGCTCAACATGGTTGCGCTCTTCCAAGTCGGCACGATCGTGGAGCGCGTGATGGGCCCGGTGCGCTACGTGCTGCTCTACCTCTGCGCGACCGTCGGTTCCGGGCTCGCGGTCATCTGGTTCAACTATACGCAGCCGACCCTCGGCGCGAGCGGTGCGATCTTCGGTTTGTTCGGCGCGCTGGTGGCGATCGGGCTGAGCCTTCCGCCGCGCGGAATGTCGCTCGTCACGCAGACGCTGCCCATCATCGGGATCAACCTCGCGTTCGGATTCGCGGTTCCGGGCATCTCGAACGCGGCGCACATCGGCGGCCTCATCAGCGGCTTCGCGATCGGCTGGCTGCTGTTCCAGATTCCGTCCGTGTACCGCGACCGCGCGAACGCGATCATCAACGGCCGCCAGTACGCCGCGGTCCCGGCTTCCGGCCAGCCCGGCGCGGTGCCGTTCGACCCGCGCGAGACCGCCGTCGAGACGATCGAGCACCCGCCGGACGCCGGACCGCACGAAGAAGCCGGAGCGCCGCCGCTCGAGGTGCGCGACCCGCGCGAATGAAGCTCGTCGACGACGCGTTCGCACCCGGCGGCCCGATCGCACGCGCGCTTCCGGGGTTCGAGGCGCGCGAAGGACAAGTGCGCATGGCGCATCTGATCCAGCGCGGCTTTCTCGAGAACGTGCACACGATCGTCGAAGCGGGAACCGGCGTCGGCAAATCGCTCGCGTACTTGGTGCCCGCGCTGCGCGCCGGCGCGCGCGTCGTCATCTCCACCGGTACGATCGCGCTGCAGGAGCAGCTCGTGCGCAAGGACATTCCGCTGGTCACGCAAGCGCTCGGGATCGAGGCGCGCGTGGTGCTGCTCAAAGGCCGCAACCACTATCTCTGCAAGGCGAAGTTCGAGAAGGAGAGCGGCGCGCGGCTGATCGCGCCGTCGGTCGCGCTCGAACGCCTGTGGGCATGGGCGGAGCGCACGGAAACCGGCGACCGCGCGGAGCTCGAGTTCACGCCGCGCTTCGAGGACTGGGAGACGCTCGACGCCGACGCCGACGACTGCGTGGGCGAGTACTGCAGCCGCTTCGCCGACTGCCACTTCTTCGCGAAACGCGACGCGGCGCGCTACGCGGACGTCGTGGTGGTCAACCACGCGCTGTTCTTCCTCGACCTCGCCAGCGGCGGTGCGCTGCTGCCGGCGTACGACTTCGTCGTTCTCGACGAGGCGCATCAAGCGGAGAAGTACGCGACCGCCGCGCTCACCGCCACGCTCTCACCCACGTCGGTCAACCGGATGATGCGCAAGCTGCACCGCACGTACTCCGTCCCGGGTGCGCATGACGCCGAGATCGACGAAGGCATGCGCCGTTTGCAGCAGACGCTCGCGCGCATTCCGGGCGACAAGTACCCGATCGCCGCGAACGAGGACGTGTTCGAAGTGCTGCCGGTGCTCCGCGAGTCGTTCTACCGGCTCGAGAACTGGGTGCACGCGCACTGGAAGGACGCGCTGCGCCGCCCGATCGACAACGAAGCCGAGGCGGAACGCCGCCGCGACATCGCGCTGCGCTCCGTCGCCGCGCACGTCGCGACGGTCGACCGCATCGAGAACGCCGCGCTGCAGGCCACCAGCGGCGCCGTTCCGGCCGACGAGATCGAAGCGGTTGCGTGGGTGGAACGCGGCGACGGCGGCGAGCGCTACGAGATCAACGCCGCACCGTTCTCCGTCGCCGATTTCTTGAAGGCGACGCTGTTCGCGCGCGTGCGCAGCGTGGTGCTCACCAGCGCGACGATCTCAACCGGCGGCTCGTTCGAGTTCCTCAAGTCGTCGCTGGGAATCGACGACGCGCAGCAGCTCGTCGCGCCGTCGCCGTTCGACTACGCGAAGCAGGCGCGGTTGTACGTCGCGCCGCCGCGCCTCAACCCGAAGGCGGTCGACTTCGCGCGCCGCGCCGCGCCGCTGATCGAGGAGATTCTCGACCGCACCGGCGGGCGCGCGTTCGTGCTGTTCACGTCGTACGCCCGCCTGCGCGAAGTGTACGCGCTGCTGCGCGAGCGCATTCCCTTCCCGCTCAAGATGCAGGGCGATCTCCCGCGCACGGCGCTGCTCGACTGGTTCCGTACCACCAAGAACGCGGTGCTGTTCGCCACCGGTACGTTCTGGGAAGGCATCGACGTCGTCGGCGACGCGCTCTCGTGCGTCGTGATCGACCGGCTGCCGTTTCCGTCGCCGTCCGAGCCGCTCGTCGCCGCGCGCATCGCCGCGCTGGAAGCCAAAGGCCGTTCGGGTTTCGAGCACTACATGATCCCGAGCGCCATCGTGCGCCTCAAACAAGGCTTCGGGCGTCTCATCCGCTCCACCACCGACCGCGGCGTCGTCGCACTATTGGACGGCCGCGCGACGTCGATGCGCTACGGCGCGACGATCGTCGACGCGCTGCCGCCGGCGACGCGCATTACCGATCTCGCGGCGCTCGACGACCTTTTCCGCAACTGACCCGGCAAGCGGAAGCCGCCGCCGCGTGCGCGAAGCCGCGCGCCATGCGCCTTCGTTCGACGCTCGTGCTCCTCTGCGCCGCGCTCGCCGCGGCGCCGCTCCCGGCTAGCGCGTGGGGCGCGCAGGGACACCGCATCGTCAACGGCGCGGCGATCCGCCTGCTGCCGGCAACGCTTCCGGCGTTCTTGCGCAGCGCGAACGCGCACGACGAGATCGCGCTGCTCGGCCCCGAAGCCGACCGCGTCAAAGGCGCGGGCGATCCGCTCGACGACGACGACAATCCGGGACATTATCTCGACGCGCTCGACGACCTCACGATCGCCGGCGCCGTGAAGCTCAGCGCGCTGCCGAAAGACCGCGCGGAGTACGACAAAGCGCTGCGCGGCGCCGCGACGCCGACCGACCAGTACGGCCAAGGCTATTTGCCGTACCAGATCGCGGACGGCTGGCAGCGCATCGTGCGCGACCTCGCGTACTGGCGCGTGGACGTCGCCGGCGAAACGAAAGCGCCGACGCCCGAAGAGCGCGCGTTTTTCGCCTTCGACCGCACCGTGCGCGAAGCGGTGACGCTGCGCGACATCGGATACTGGGGGCACTTCGTCGGCGACGGCTCGCAGCCGCTGCACGTGTCCGTGCACTTCAACGGCTGGGACGGCAAGAAGTACGGCAACCCGAACAACTTCTCGGAGTCGCGCACGATCCACGCGCGCTGGGAGACGACGCTCGTGCGCGCCGTCGCCACCGAAGATCTCGTCGCGGCGCGCGTTCCGGCGCTCGTGCAGTCCACCGATCCCGTGCTCGCGCAAGTCGGCGCGTACCTCGCGCAGAGCGCGAGCAACGTCCCCGCGGTGTACCGGCTCGAAGCGGCCGGCGGCATCGACAACCCGAGTCCCGCCGCGACCGCCCTCGTGCTGGACCGCCTCGCGGCGGGCGCCGCGCAGATGCGCAACATGATCGCCGGCGCGTGGGCCGCGAGCGCCGACGGAAAGGTCGGTTACCCGGCGGTTTCCGTGCGCGATATCGAGTCCGGCGCCGTGGTTCCCACGCGCGCGAACGTCGGTTTGGGCGACTAGCGCCGCCTCGCCCGGCATGCGGGCGACCGAGTTTCGGCATACCG
>JAXDMB010000021.1:0-8802 GCA_034666325.1 Vulcanimicrobiota bacterium | reverse complement strand
GCATGACGTGGCCGGAACCGACCTGCACGTTGACCTGATGCGGAATCGTCTTCTCGACCATCGGCACGGTGATGAGCGCCTTGCGAGCCTGCTCGACGCCCTTGCGGATCGCCTCGGGAACTTCGCCGGCCTTGCCGATCGCGAAACCGACGCGGCCCTTCTTGTCGCCGACGACGACGAGCGCGGAGAAGCTGAAGCGCTTACCGCCCTTGACGACCTTCGCCACGCGGTTGATGCGGACGACGGACTCCTCGAACCCCTGGTTGTCGCGGTCGCGACCGCCTCTGTTGTACATCGCTTAGAACTCCAGACCGGCTTCGCGCGCGGCTTGCGCCAGCGCGGCGACGCGACCGTGATACTTGTGCCCCGAGGTGTCGAACACGACGGCGTCGATGCCGGCGGCTTTGGCGCGCTGCGCGATCGCCGAGCCGACCTTCTGGGCGGCTTCGAGGTTCGTGCGCGAGCCCAGACCGTCGGACACGGCGGTGTCGCGCGTCGACGCGGACGCGAGCGTGTGGCCCTTCGTGTCGTCCACGACGAACGCGTACGTGTGGTGCAGGCTGCGGAAGATCTGCAGCCGCGGGCGCGACGACGTGCCGATCACCTTCTTGCGAAGGCGCGTGTGGCGCTTGAGCCGCTGCGCGTTGCGCGACGTGGACATTACTTCTTACCAGCTTTTCCGGCTTTGCCGAGCTTCTTGCGCACCACTTCGCCGGAGTAGCGGATGCCTTTGCCCTTGTACGGCTCGGGCGGGCGCAGGTTGCGGATCTCCGCGGCGACCTGGCCGACGCGCTGCTTGTCGATGCCGTCCACGTGAACGCGGTTGGTGCCCTCGACCGTGAACGCGATGCCGTCGGGCGCCGCGTACGTCACCGGGTGCGAGAAGCCGAGCGAGAAGTTGAGGTCGTTCCCGGCCTTGTTGACGCGGAAGCCGACGCCCTGCAGCTCGAGCGACTTGCGAAAGCCCTTCGTGACGCCGTCGATCATGTTCGAGACGAGCGTGCGCGTGAGACCGTGCGCGGAGCGCCCGGGCTTGTCGTCGCTCTTGCGCTGCACCACGACTTGCCCGTTCTCGAGCGTGACCGTGACGACAGGCAGGATGTGCTGCGACAGCTCACCCTTGGGACCTTTGACGTGCACGGAGCCGTCGTTGAGCGTCACGTCGACGCCGGACGGAACCGCGACCGGAAGCTTACCAATACGACTCATTATTGATTACCAGACATACGCGAGGACTTCACCGCCGAAGCCTTCGCGCTTGGCGCGCTTGCCCGACATGATGCCCTTCGAAGTCGACATGATGACGACACCCAGCCCGCCCAGGACGCGCGGGATCTCCGTCTTCGAGGTGTAGACGCGCAGACCGGGACGGCTGATCCGGCGAAGGCCCGTGATGACCTTCTCCTTCTCGGGGCCGTACTTGAGCGTGATGCGAAGCGTGCCTTGCGGCCCTTCCGCCTTGAGCTCTTCCAGGCCGGTGATGAAGCCTTCGTCGAGCAGAATCTGCGCGACGGCCTTCTTCATCTTCGAGGCCGGGATGTCCACGGTCTGATGGTTGACGTTGTTCGCGTTGCGGATCCGCGTCAGCAGATCGGCGATCGGATCGGTGATGACGCCCATTACCAGCTTGCCTTCGTGATGCCGGGGATGAACCCGCGATGCGCGTTCTCGCGGAAGCAGATGCGGCACATGCCGAACTTGCGGTAGTAGGCGCGCGGCCGGCCGCAGACTTTGCAGCGGTTGTGCGCGCGCACGCTGAACTTCGGCGTCCGCTTCGACTTCTCGATGAGCGAGGTTTTGGCCATTATCGCGTTGCTCCGGCAGTGCCGGCCGGCTTCTGGAGCGGCAGGCCCATCTGGGTGAGGAACTCGGTCGCTTCTTCGTCGTTCTTGGCCGTCGTCACGATGACGATGTCCATCCCGCGCGCCTTGTCGACCTTGTCGAAGTCGATCTCCGGGAACACGAGCTGCTCGCGCAGGCCGAGGTTGTAGTTGCCGCGGCCGTCGAACGACTTGCGGTTGAGCCCGCGGAAGTCGCGGATGCGCGGCAGCACGATGTTGAACAGCTTGTCGAGGAACGTGTACATGCGGTCGCCGCGCAGCGTGACCTTCGCGCCGATGTTCATGCCTTCGCGCAGCTTGAACGCCGCGATCGACTTCTTCGCCTTGGTGATGATCGGCTTCTGGCCGCTGATCGTCCGCAGCTCGTCGACCGCCTTGTCGAGCGCCTTCGAGTTCTGGATCGCCTCACCGACGGACATGTTGATGACGACCTTCTCGAGCTTGGGAACCTGCATGGGGTTCTTGTAGGAGAACCGCTCCTGCAGCTTCCCGCGAACCTCGTTGTTGTACTTGTCTTTGAGTCTCTCAGCCATGTCTATCGTGCCTTACCAGGGACGAGCAGCTGCTCGCCGGATTTCGCGACGCGCACCGTGGTGCCGTCGGCCTGCCGGATGCGGCGCACGCGCGTCGGCCGGTCGGTCTTCGGGTCGATCACCATCAGCGCGGACAGCGGGATCGGCGCTTCCTTCTCGAGGATGCCGCCGGCTTGCACGCCCGTCTGGCCGGGCTTCGTGTGGCGCTTCACCACGTTGACGCCCTCGACCGTGCACATGCCGTCTTTCGGCCACACGTGCTTGACGATGCCGCGCTTGCCTTTTTCCTTGCCGCGCCGCAGAACGACCGTGTCGCCCTTGACGATCTTCGATTTCGTGACGGCCATCTTGTTCACCGGAACGCCCATGTTAGAGCACCTCCGGCGCCAAGCTGGCGATCTTGAGGAAACCGCGGTCGCGCAGCTCGCGGCACACGGGCCCGAACACGCGCGTGCCGCGCGGGTCGAGGTTGTCCTTGTCGCCCTTGATGATCACGCACGCGTTCTCGTCGAACTTGATCACCGAGCCGTCGGGACGGCGGAACGGCGCGCTCGTGCGGACCACGACCGCCTTGACGACCTGTCCTTTTTTCACGGCCGCACCGGGGATCGCGCTCTTGACGGTGCCGACGATGATGTCGCCCACGTGCGCGTACTGGTGGCGCGAACCGCCGCTGATGTGGATGCACAGCAGCTCGCGCGCGCCGGAGTTGTCGGCCACTTTGAGCCGTGTCTCTTGCTGGATCATCTCGCTCGTTCCAGAATCTCGACCAGGCGCCAGCGCTTGTCGCGCGACATCGGGCGGCACTCCTGGATGCGCACCAAGTCGCCGGCCTTGGCTTCGTTCTTCTCGTCGTGCGCCTTGAAGCGCGTCGACTGCCGGACGACCTTTTTGTACACGGGGTGCGGGACGCGCGTCTCCGTCACGACCACGATGGTCTTGTCCATCTTGTCGCTCTTGACGCGGCCTTGCTTCACGCGGCGCCGGTTGGCGCGCTTCACCGCGGCGGCGGATTCGCTGTTCACGGTGTCAGCGGACTCGCTGTTCACGGTATTAGGCTGCTCCATGACGTGCCTCGGCGATTCGCTTCTCGGAGATCGCGGTCTGAATCTGGGCGTAGTTGCGGCGAACGAGCTTCACTCGCGAGAAATCGCTGAGATGTCCCGTGCGCAGCGCGAAGCGCAGGTTGAAGAGCTCTTCCTTCGTCTCGCGAGCGCGCTGCTCGAGGTCCTTGAGGGTGAGCTCGCGCAGGTTGCGCAGATCGGTGCGTTTCATTACGATGCGACCTCCGCTTCCTGGTCGGCGCGCGTGACGATCTTGGTGGAGATCGGAAGCTTCTGAGCCGCGAGGCGCAGCGCTTCACGCGCGGTCTTCTCATCCACGCCGGCGAGCTCGAACAGCACGCGGCCCGGACGGACCACGGCCACCCAGAACTCCGGATTGCCTTTACCGGAACCCATGCGAACCTCGGCCGGTTTCTTCGTCACCGACTTGTCCGGGAAGATCTTGATCCAGACCTTACCGCCGCGCTTGATGTGACGGGTCATCGCGATACGCGCGGCTTCGATCTGCCGGTTGGTCATCCACACCGGCTCGAGCGCCTGCAAACCGAATTCGCCGAACGTCAGCGTGTTGCCGACCAGCGCTTTGCCGCGCATGCGGCCGCGGTGCTGGCGGCGCCACTTTACTCTCTTCGGGGTCAGCATGTTCTAACGTCCAACCTCTCCGGACCCGGCGTTGTCGTCTTCCGGTCCGGTCTTGAGCTCGGGGCGGTTGTGCGTGCCGCCGCCGGGCGCGGGTTCGGTGTGATCGGCGGTCGGCGCGCTGGAGTGCGCACCGGGCCGCTCGGCTTCGTCGACCGTGCCTTGTGAATCGGGGTTCGTCTGCGACGTCTCACCGACCACGCCGTGATCCGAGCGCGTCGCTTCGTCGTGCTGGCGATAACCGGTGTCCATGCCGGCGTGCGGCGCGTTCTGCTTCTCGCCTTCGGCCGCCGGAGCACCGTCGGTGATCGACTCGAGCGATTGTCCGTCCGCCTGCGCGACGTGCATCGCTTCGGTGGTGTCGAGACCCGGCAACGCCGTAGCACCGCCGCCGCCCGGACGCGGAGCGCGCGGCGCGCTGCCTTCCGGACGCGGAGCGCCATCGCCGGCACCGCCACGGCCACGGCCGCCGCGCGTGCCGCGACGGTTGTCGCGGAAGCGGGCTGCGTCGCCTGCGGCGCCTTGGCGTCCCTGAACCTCGCGCTCGCCGCGCGGCTGGTCGGGAAGCACTTCGCCCTTGTAGATCCACACTTTGACGCCGATGCGCCCGAACGTGGTGAACGCTTCGACGTGCGCGTAGTCGATGTCGGCGCGGAGCGTGTGCAGCGGCACCTTGCCGTCGTGGTTGCGCTCCGTGCGGGCAATTTCCGCGCCGCCGAGACGGCCCGAAACTTGCACCTTCACGCCGCGCGCGCCGGCCTTCATGGTGCGCATGATCGCCTGCTTCATGGCGCGGCGGAACGCGATGCGCTTCTCGAGCTGGTCGACGATGTTCTGGCCGACCAGGCGCGAGTCGAGCTCGACCGTCTTGATCTCGACGACGTTCACCTGGACTTGCTTGCCGGTGAGCTTCTCGAGGTTACGGCGGATCTCGTCGATGCCGACGCCGCGCTTGCCGATGATGATGCCGGGCTTGCCCGTGTTGATGATGACGCGCGCCTGATTGGCGCGGCGCTCGATCTCGACGCGCGAGATGGCGGCCGCGCGGGTCATGCGCCCGAAATACTTGCGGATCTGCACGTCCTCGTGCAGCCACGCCACGTAGTTCTTCTTCTCGAACCAGCGGCTGTCCCAAGTACGCGTGATACCGAGGCGCAGGCCGACCGGATGGATCTTCTGTCCCATGTTCCTCTTACGCTCCCGCGCCCGCGGCGGCGGTCTGCTTCTTGCGGCCTCGCGCCGGCGTCGCCGTCGCTGCCTGGGCCTGACGCTGCGTGAGCGTCTTCAGCCCGATAGCGGCGCCCGAGCGCTGCTTCGGCTGACGCTTGGGAGGCTGCGGTCCAACCGCGATCGTGACGTGCGAGAGCCGCTTGCGCTTGAACGCGGCGCGGCCTTGCGCACGGGGATCGAGGCGTTTCGTGAACCCGCCGCCGGGCCCGCCGTCCACGGTGATGCGCGTGATGAACAACCCGTCGGAGTCCATGTCGTGGTTGTTCTCGGCGTTGGCGACCGCGGAGCGCAGCAGCTTCTCGATGGGCTCGGACGCGAACACGCCCGAGAACTTGAGCAGCACGAGCGCTTCGCGCACGGTCTTGCCGCGGATCGCGTCTGCGACACGGCGCAGCTTGCGCGGCCCGATGCGCGCGAACTTCAAGTGCGCGACGGCCTGCGTGCGTTCGGTAGCGGCAGCCGTCATCGGCGATTCTCCTTCGGAGAATCGCTCCAGGCCAGCGCCACGCGTGGCGCCTCCGCAGCCGGCGAGATCGTGCCGTTCTTGTTGCCTACGCTCATGATACTTTCGCCTTGTCGCCGGCGTGACCCTTAAAGGTGCGCGTCGGGGAGAACTCGCCGAGCTTGTGCCCGACCATGTTCTCGGTGACGAACACCGGGATGTGCGCTCTGCCGTTGTGCACGGAGATCGTGTGACCGACCATCGCCGGGACGATCGTCGACGAGCGGGACCAGGTCTTGATGACCCGCTTCTCGCGCGTCGAGTTCATCTTCTCGACTTTGGCGATCAGGTGGTCCGCGACGAACGGACCTTTCTTGAGTGAACGACCCATGCTACTTGCTCTTCCGTTTCCGAACGATCATCTTGGTCGTGCGCTTGTTGCGGCGCGTCTTCTTGCCCATCGTCATTTGACCCCAAGGCGTCGTGGGCGGACGTCCCGAGGTGGAACGCGCTTCACCGCCGCCGTGCGGGTGGTCGACGGGGTTCATCGCGATACCGCGCACCGACGGGCGTTTTCCGAGGTGGCGCTGGCGGCCAGCCTTGCCGATGATCTCGTTCTCGTGATCGAGATTGCCGAGCTGGCCGATCGTGGCGCGGCAGACGACGAGGATGCGGCGAACTTCGCCGGACGGCATGCGCACCTGCGCGTAGTCGCTTTCCTTGGCCATCAGCTGCGCGGCGCCGCCGGCGCTGCGCACCAGCTTGCCGCCCTGGCCGGGCTGCAGCTCGATGTTGTGGATCACGGTACCGAGCGGAATGGTCGCGAGCGGGAGCGCGTTGCCGACCTTTATGTCGGCGGCCGGGCCGGACTCGATGACGTCGCCGACCTTGAGCAGCGCGGGCGCCAGGATGTAGCGCTTCTCGCCGTCGCGGTAGTGCAGCAGCGCGAGCCGCGCGGTGCGGTTGGGATCGTACTCGATCGCCGCGACCTTCGCCGGGATCGCATCTTTGGTGCGTTTGAAGTCGACGATGCGGTACTGCTTGCGGTACCCGCCGCCTTTGTGGCGCGTCGTGATGTGGCCGTTGTTGTTGCGGCCGGAGTGCTTCTTCTTGACCTCGAGCAGCGACTTCTCCGGCGCCTTCTTCGAGACTTCGCTGAAGTCGGCGGTGGTGATGAAGCGGCGCGCGGCGCTGGTGGGCTTGTACTTTTTAACGGCCATCTTATTGCTCGAAGTAGTTCACGCCGCCGAGAGCGATCTTTTGCCCCGGAGCGATGGTGACGATGGCTTTTTTCCAGTCGGACTGCATGCCGCTGGAGCGCTTGCCGCGGCGGGCGAAGTTCTTCTTCTTGCCGCCGACGCTGACCGTGTTGATCTTGAGCACGGTCACGCCGAAGATCTCGGCGATCGCGGACTTGATCTGCGTCTTGGTCGCGTGCGCGTTCACCTCGAACGCGTACTGCTGGATCGCTGTGCCCGCCATCGACTTCTCGGTGATGAGCGGGGCGATGATGACGTCCCTGGCTTCCACTACTTCGGCTCCTGCGTGAACTTCGCCGACAGGGCGTCGTGCGCTGCGGTGGTGAGAACGAGGCGGGCGTAGCCGACCACGTCTTTCACGTCGAGCTCGCCGGTGTGCGTAACGGCGACGCGCTCGAGGTTGCGGCCGGCGCGGCGGAGCGACGCTCCGATGGCGGCCAGCTCGTCCGTCGCGAACACGACGAGCGTCTTGGTTCCGGTCTTCGCCGCTTTGGGCGAACCGAACAGGAGCGTCGCGAACGCTTTCGTCTTCGTGACGTCGAGCGACGTCGTGTCCAGCACGGTCACGCCGCCGGTCTGGAACTTGTCCGCCAGCGCGGCCTTCATCGCGGCGCGGCGTTCTTTCTTGTTGAGGCTCGAGATGTACGAGCGGGGCTGCGGTCCGAAGACCACGCCGCCGTGCGCCCATTGCGGCGAACGGATCGAACCCTGGCGCGCGCGACCGGTGCCCTTCTGGCGCCAGGGCTTGCGGCCGCCGCCGCGCACTTCGTCGCGCTTCTTCGTCGAAGCCGTGCCGGCGCGGCGGTTCGCGAGCTCGCGGAACACCGCGCGATAGATCGCGTTCGCCTTGCCGTCGGTCGAGCCGCTGAAAGCCGCCGGAGTCTCTTGTTCGCGCACGACCTTGCCCTGCGCATCAATAACCTGCGCCATTACGCGGTCGCCTTCACTTTGACGGACTGCTGCACGATGACGAGCCCGTTCTTGGGTCCCGGGACCGGGCCGCGCACGAGCAGCAGATTGCGCTCCGCGTCGGCGCGGACGACTTCCAAATTCTGATGGGTGATGCGGTCGACGCCGTAGTGGCCGGGGCGGCGGCTGCCCTTGGGCGTGTGGCCCGCGTTCGTGTCGCCGTTCGATCCGGGCTGGCGGTGGATCATCGAGCCGTGGCTCGCGCCGCCGCCCGAGAAGTTGTGGCGTTTGATGCCGCCGGCGAAGCCGTGGCCTTTCGAGATGCCCTGCACGTCGACGCGGTCGCCCTGGACGAAGCCGTCCACGGTGATCGTCGCGCCGAGCTCGATGCCGTCGATGCCCGTGCGGAACTCGCGGATGTCGCGCTTGGGCGCGAGTCCGGCTCTCTTGTAGTGTCCTTGCAGCGCTTTGGTGAGCCGGGACGGTTTCACGTCGCCGAACGCCAGCGCGACGGCCTCGTAGCCGTCGGTTTCTTTCGTCTTCTTTTGTACCACGGTGCACGGGCCAGCTTGGATCACGGTGACCGGAACGCTCCGGCCGTCCTCCGTGAACACGCTGGTCATCCCGACCTTCCGGCCGATGATGTTCTTCACGTTGATCGATCCCTTAACGGATATCCACGGGTCCTGGCGTATCTGCTACGCCTCTCGCGCCGGGACGCTTTGAAGGCGGCCACGGCGTGGACCACAACCGGGATAGTGTACCGACTCCCGCACGCTGCGTCAAGTCTCGCGGGGTTGGTGTCCACGGGGCCCGGCGTTTCTTCGGTTGGGTGGCTGGGGTGGGGGGGGGGGGGGGGGGGGGGGGGGGGGGGGGGGGGGGGGG
>JAXDMB010000020.1:0-4288 GCA_034666325.1 Vulcanimicrobiota bacterium | reverse complement strand
GATGATGTCGTCCGCTTCGGCGTTGCGGCGCGCGATCGAGAACGCCTCGACGGGATCGGTGATGGCGCGGCCCCAGCCGCCGAGCTCGTCGGTGATGGAGGCCAGCCGCTGCGGCCGCGACGACGTGCGCCCCGCGGTCGAGAACGATGTGAACGTGAACGAGCCGCGCATGCCGACGAACGGCTTGATCACCTGCGCGGCGTCCTTGGACTCGCCGATCGCCATCACGAACAAGAACCGCCGGTCCGGGAACGTCTCGGTGAGCGCGCGCGCGAGGTGCTCCGCTTTGTCGGGGTTGTGCGCGATGTCGAACAAGACGCCCGGGTGCGACGGAAAGAATTCCATGCGCCCCGGAATGACGGTGCGCGCGAGCCCCGCTTCGATCTGCTCGCGCGACGGCCGCAGATCGGGGCCGAGCTGCTCGAGCGCGCGGATCGCGGTCGCCGCGTTCTCTTGCTGAAAGCTGCCCAGCAGCGGCAGCGAGATCTCGTAGCGGTCGTCGGGCGTCACCACCGCGAACGACTGGCCGTAGCGCTCGCCGCGCCGCGGCTCAATCGTCGCGGTGTCCGCGACCGAAATGAACGGCGCGCCGGCGTCCGCACACGCGAGCTCGATCACGCGGCGCGCGCCGGGATGGCGCACGGAACTCACCAGCGGTATGCCGTGCTTCGCAATGCCCGCTTTGTCACGCGCGATCTCTTCGACCGTGTCGCCCAAGATGTCGGTGTGGTCCATCGCGACGTTCGTGATCACCGCTACGCGCGGCCGCAAGACGTTCGTGCCGTCCAGCGTTCCGCCGACGCCCGCTTCGATCACGGCGACGTCGACCTCGCTGCGCGCGAACCACAAGAACGCGAGCGCGAGCAGCGTCTCGTAGTACGTCGGGCGCCCGTGCTCGAACGAGATCGCGTCGACGGCGGTCTGCATCTCGCCGATCAAGTCGCCGAACGCCTCCTCGGAAATCGCCATGCCGTCGATGCGCGCGCGTTCGGTGACGCTCGTGAGATGCGGCTTGGTGTGCAGCCCGGTGCGCTTGCCCGACGCTTGCAGCACCGCCGCGAGCATCGTGGCGGTCGAGCCTTTGCCGCTGGTGCCGGCGACGTGCAGCGTGGGGTACGCGTCTTGCGGGTTGCCGAGCGCGTGCAAGAACGCGTGAAGCCGGTCCAGGCGGTTGGGCATCCGCCGCGACGCGTTCTCGTTGATCAGTCCCAGCAGGTAGGACTGCGCCGACTGAAAGGTCACCCTTCGTGATACCCCGCGGGATGCGCGTCTGTTGCGGGCGCCGCCGGATGTACGTCGCCCGTCTGCCCCGCGAGCAGATCGAGCGCATGCGGCAACGCCGCGACGATCGCGTCGAGCGTCTCGCGCACCGCCTTCGGGCTGCCGGGCAAGTTCACGATCAAGGAGCGGTTCCGCACGCCGGCGACGGCGCGCGACAGCATCGCGGTGCGCGTCGCGCGCATCGACGCGGCGCGCATCGCCTCCGCAATCCCCGGCACCTCGTAATCCAGCACGGCCGCCGTCGCTTGCGGCGTTTTGTCGCGCTCGCCCAGACCCGTTCCGCCCGAGGTGAGGATCAGCCGCGTCGGGCCGTCGCACAGCTCGATCAGCGCCGCTTGCAGCGCCGCCGCATCGTCGGGCAGCACGCGCTCGTCATCGACGGCGAGCGGATTGCCCAGCAGCGCGTCCTTCATCACCGGAATGCACGTGTCGGGCCGCTCGCCCGAGTGCGCGCGGTCGGACAAGATGATGATGGTGACCGGGTACACTTGGCGCTCGGACTGCGCGCTCATGAAACGGCGAACCTCACTCGGCGAGTCTCCAGTCTCCGGATTTGCCGCCGGTCTTCTCGATCAAACGCACGCTCTCGACGACGATTCCCTTGTCGACCGCTTTGCACATGTCGTAGATCGTCAGCGCGGCGACGCTCGCGGCCACCATCGCCTCCATCTCCACGCCGGTCTGCCCGACCGTCGTCGCGCGGCTCTCGATGCGCAGCGTGGTCGCGTCGTCCCATGCAAACGAAACGTCCACCGCACCGAGCGGGATGGGATGCGCGAGCGGAATGAGCTCGTCCGTGCGCTTCGCCGCCATGATGCCGGCGAGCTGCGCTGCCGCGAACGCGTCGCCCTTCGCCAGCGTCGCGCCGCGCAGCGCACCGGCCGCGTCCGCGCTGAGCCGCACGCGCGCGCGTGCACGCGCCATGCGGGCGGTCGACGCCTTGGTGCCGACGTCCACCATCGCGAGCGATCCGTCCTCGCGCACGTGCGACAGCGTTGGTTTCACAGGAACGACAGATCCGTCGCGACGGGAACGACGTCGTTCTCGCGCAGCCAGTCGGCGTCGTACAAGCGCGACCGATAGCGCTCGCCGCCGTCGCACAGCACGGTGACGACCGTGCTGCCCGCAGGGAGCGTGCGCGCGTACCGCGCCGCGGCCGCGACGTTGAGCGCCGCCGAGCCGCCGACGAACAGGCCTTCCTCGCGCACGAGCCAGTGCGCCATCTCGGTGAGCGTGCGATCGTCGACGCGCAGCGCGTCGTCGACCGGCGCGCCCTTGAAGTTTGCGACGATGCGCTTGATGCCGATCCCTTCGGCGTTGGAGTCCCCCTCGGCCGCGAGCTCGCCGGTCTTGACGTAGCTGAACAGCGCCGAGCCGTACGGATCCGCGAGCACGACGCGAATCGCCGGATCGTGCGCTTTGAGCGCGCGCCCCACGCCGGCGATCGTTCCGCCGGTTCCCGCCGCCGCGACGAACGCGTCGAGCGCGCCGCCCGTCTGCGCGATGATCTCCGGACCGGTCGTGCGCTCGTGCGCGTCGCGGTTCGCCGTGTTCTCGAACTGGTTCGCCCACACCGCGCCGGGCGTCGCTTCCGCCACGCGCCGCGCTTCGTGATAATAATTGGCGTCGTTGGTGTACGGCGCCGACGGCACGACGCGCAGATCGGCGCCGTACGTGCGCAGCAGCCCGTATTTCTCGGGCGCTTGATCGTCGGGCATGACGATGATCGTGCGGTACCCGCGCGCGTTGCCGACGAGCGTCAGCCCGATGCCGGTGTTGCCCGCGGTCCCTTCCACCACGACGCCGCCCGGCGCCAGCAGCCCGCGCGCCTCGAAGTCCTCGATGATCCCGCGCGCGGCCCGGTCCTTCACGGAGCCGCCGGGATTCAGGAACTCCGCCTTCGCGAGGATCGTGCGGCCGAGCGCGGCGGACAGTTTCGGCAGCGCGATCAGCGGCGTGTTGCCGATGGCGCCGACGAACCCCGCGGTGCGGTCGGGAGGTGCTGCGGCTGGTGAGGGATTCGGCACGGTGCGGTGAACGTCGTCCGGCGAGGATGACGGTTCCTGTTGGGGCAGACGGCGCTCTCGGGTTGTATAGCGCGGTCGGCGACGCATTCGCGGGCCGCCGGCTCGGTTTCGGCCGGCGCCGGGCGGCGCTTGCCGCGCGTTTCGCGCGCCACCGCGGCGGCGACGACGCCGCAGCCGCGGCGAGCTGGACCGCGGGCGCATTGGCCGACATCGGCCTGATCGACGTCGTCCTCCCCGCGAACGCGTCGCCGCGCGCGAGGCTGCTCGCGCTCGCCGACGCGCCGTACAACGGCGCCCGCCTCATCGCGTCGCTCCCGGGCGTGCCGGGGCGCGCTGCCGACATCGTCCGCTGGCACCGGGAGCACGACGACGGAACGGGCGTGCCCGACCGCCTGCGCTGGGACGGCATCCCCGCCGACGCCGCGGCGCTCGGCATCGCCCACGCCTTCCTCGAAGCGGTCGAAGATCCCGAAGGCCCCCGCGGTCCCGCCGAAGCGCTGTTCGCGATCGTCGCCGAGAGCGGCCGCAAGTTCAAAGTCGAGCTGGTCCGGTCGTTCCGCGAGTTCATCACGGCCGCCGCGGAAAGCTGGGACGAGCCGCTCGAATCGGCGATCCAGCGCCCCGGCGACGACGCGCGAACGAGCGCCGACGACGATGCCGCGGCCGCAGCGCGTCGGGACGACGGCGCGCTGGCCGCGCTCGCGGCGCGGATCGACGCCCGCGACTCGGAGACCGCCGGACGCAGCGAACGCCTCGCCGACGCGGCGGCGAACCTTGCCGCACGCATGGGACTCGACGCCGGGCGCGCCGCCCGCCTCGCACGGCTGCTCGCGCTGGGCCGCACCACCGAATCGCTCGTGCACGACGACTTCGACCCGCTGTCGCGGTTCGCGCGCGAGCGCCGCGCCGCGGTCGCCGAGCGCGCCGCCGGGATCGCCGCCTCCGTGCCGCACTACGCGGCCGACGCGCCGCACCTCGCC